>NZ_JAXCWB010000019.1:0-22088 GCF_034045305.1 Frigoribacterium sp. CFBP9029 | reverse complement strand
GGCCCCGGTCGGCACCGGCACCTTCGACGGCGCCACGGGCACGTTCGCGTTCCCGATCACCGGCGGCAACGTCGACTACTACGACCCCTCCTCCGACGTCCGCCCCTACGTCCAGGGCGAGCTCGACCACGACGGCTCGGGCCTGTCGCTGACCGCCGGTGACACCACCGTCGAGCTCACCGACTTCCGCATCGACCCGGGCGAGTCGAAGCTCTACGGCACCGTGTCCGCCAACGGCGAGGTCGTCGTCGAAGACGCCTACCTGTTCAACCTCTGGGGCGGCACCCTGAAGCCCCTGCAGATGGAGGGCACCAACGCCGTCCTCGAGGGTACGACCGTGCACATCAGCCCCGACGCCGCCGCGCTGCTGAACGAGACCTTCAGCACCGACGCCGTCCAGGACGAGATGCTCGTCGGCGTCGCGAAGATCACCGTCGCGACCGAGTAGTCGGCGCCGCTCCGGCGGCATCGCTTCTCAGTACGACGACTCGGGCTCCGGCCCCCGGCCGGGGCCCGTGTTCCCGGTGGAACCCCACCCCGCAGAGCCTCACGGCTTCGCGAGGTGGGGTTTTCCCGTGCGCCCGCACGCCCGCCCCCTGCTCGCCCGCTCGATGAGTCACGACTCGCCGCGCACCCTCCCGACCCCGCGGCGAGTCGTGACTCATCGACCCCGGGGGTGCGGGGCGGGGCGCGGCCCGGCGCGGGGCGCGGGGCGGCTGGCCGCTCGCGGAGGCTTCCGCCGATCCGCGCGGCGTACCCTCGGGGCCATGAGCGAACTCGACACCATCGACCTGACCACCCTGCGCGGCGACAGCACGACCTTCGGCGCCTACAGCGACAAGGTGGTGCTGGTCGTCAACGTCGCCTCGCGCTGCGGCCTGGCCCCGCAGTACGAGAAGCTCGAGGAGCTGCAGAAGACCTACGGCGAGCGCGGCTTCACGGTGCTCGGGTTCCCGAGCAACCAGTTCCTGCAGGAGCTGGGGTCGTCCGAGGCGATCGACGAGTACTGCTCGGCGACCTGGGGCGTGACGTTCCCGATGATGGAGAAGATCAAGGTCAACGGGCGCAACGAGCACCCGCTCTACACCGAGCTGAAGAAGGCGGCGGACGCCGACGGCAAGGCCGGCAAGGTGAAGTGGAACTTCGAGAAGTTCGTGATCACCCCCGGAGGCGCGGTGCACCGCTTCCGACCGACCACCGAACCCGACGCCCCCGAGATCGTGTCGCTGATCGAGGCGTCGCTGCCCGCGTAGGTCGAGGCCGCTCCGCGCCTACGCGAGCAGATCGAAGGCGAGGTACCCGGCGTATCCCCCGCGGGTGCGCCCCACGCGGCGGCCGGAGGTCAGCACCTCGCCGGCGTCGGATGCGGTGACGACGGCGTCGGTCTCGCGGAGCCGCTCGACGAGCACGACGTCCTCGTGCAGGTCGAGCGCGTCGAACCCTCCGGCTGCCCGGTAGGCGCTCGCCCGCAGCCCCAGGTTCGCGCCGTGCACGTGGCCGTTCGGGCGCCCAGGCGTGTGCCGGGCCGTCCAGGCCGCGATCTGCTCGGCGCTCAGGTCGGCGAAGTCGGGTCGCACGGTGCCGACCATCACGTCGCTGCCGTCGTCGGCGAGGGCCACCTGCGCCACGAGCCACTGCGGCGGCACGACCGAGTCGGCGTCGGTGTTGGCGATCCAGACGGCGCTCTCGTCGACGCCCTCTGCGGCGAGCAGTCGCATGGCCCGGTCGACTCCGGCGGCGCGGGCCACGCCGACGGCGCCGCCGGCCGTCTCGACCACCGTCACGCCGGGGGCGCGTCGGGCGAGCTCGGCGGTGTCGTCGGTGCAGGCGTCGGCCACGACGACGGTGACGACCCGCACCTCCTGGTGATCGTCGTGGAGGCGGTGCCGTGCGACCCCGACGGCGGCGAGGCAGCGCTCGATCAGGGCGGACTCGTCGCGGGCGGGCACCACGACGGCGATCCCCAGGACACGCGGGCCCAGGACACGCGGGCCGAGGAGGCGCGGCGCACTCACCGCAGACCCGTCCGGTCGGCCACGGATCGCCCGTCGCGCGACCGCACGTCGAGCACGAAGTCGTCCTCGTCGTGGTGCGCGACCGGGTGCAGCCCGGGGCGGCGGAGCAGGGCGGCGTGCACGTCGTCGCCGCTCTGCCGGAAGTCGTCGGCCCCGTGCCGCCAGTGGCAGGCGACGACGGTGCCCGCGGGGGCGAGCACCCGTTCGACGTCGTCGAGCAGCCGCTCGAACTGGTCGGGGTCGAGGTAGTAGCCGACCTCGCTGATCAGCACGAGATCGAACGGGCCGGAGCCCGGCAGCCCGCGCGTCACGTCGGCCTGCTCGACCCGCACGTGCGGACGATCGGCGAGCCGCGCCCTGGCGTGCCCGACGGCGACCTCGGAGACGTCGAGCGCCAGCACGGACGACGCGCGCTCGGCGAGCTCGGCCGTCACGACGCCGATCGAGCAGCCGATCTCGAGCACCGAGCCGAGCCGCTCGTCGGGCAGCGACGCAAGCGTGATCGCGCGCTTGCGCCGCTCGTACCAGCGCGTCGTGACCCCCCAGGGATCCGCCTGGCGGGCGTGCGTCGCGTCGAAGCGGGTGCCCTGCGGCTGCGCGGGCTCGGGCTGCGCGGTCTCGGGCAGCACCGGCTCGTGCGGCGCCGACTCGGGCGGCGCCGACTCGGGCTGCGCCGATGCGGGCTGCGCGGACACGGGCTGCGCCGGCTCGGGCGGCTCGGAGCGCACGAAGACCTCGGCGTCGCGCCGGAAGTGCGCGACGAAGTCGGGGCGCAGCACGGCCTCGTCGCCGGGGCGCGACGACAGCGGGCGCAGCTGCGAGGCGTGCCGATCGAGGGCGCGAGCCGCGGCGGCGCGGGCCTCGGGGTCGAGCTCGACCCGCACGAGATCCACCCACGGCACGTCGGGGTGATCGGGGGCGCCCCAGTGCCAGAGCCAGACGGGGTACTCGAACAGCGCCGGCGCGAGGTCGGCACCGACCGCCTCGGCACCGGCGCCCACGGCGCCCACGGCACCGGCGTCGGCCGCGGCGCCCCGCACCAGCTCCGCCGCGATCTCGCCGAGCACGCGGTGGTCGCGGTGACCGTCGCCGCGCCAGGGGGCGAGCACGACGGCCGGGCGGACGTCGGCGACGACCGAGGCGAGGCGGGTGCGGATGTCGACCCGCGCCTCCTGCAGTCCTCCGTCGGCGACGCCCATCAGCACGAGCTCGATGCCGGGGCCGAGCTCGTCGAGGGCCGCGCGGGCCTCCGCCGCGCGCTCGTGGCGCAGGGCGTCGGCCGAGGTGGTGGTCGAGTCGGGGTGCGAGCCGGCTCCGTCGCTGACGACCACGACGGTGACGGCGCGCCCCGAGCGCACGGCGAGCGCGATGAGCCCGCCCGCGCCGAGCGTCTCGTCGTCGGCGTGCGCCGAGAGCACGAGCAGCGGACCGGCCGCCGAACCGAAGCCGGAGCCGTCGCCGAGGAGGCGCGGGTCGACCGGCAGCGCGGCCAGCCTCCCGTCGGCGGCCCACGCCTCGACGGGGCCGGCGGGGTCGCGCGCGTCGAACCTCACCACGGGGCGACCGCGCTCTCGCGCAGCTGGCGGCCGAGCGACGCGTCGTCGGCGTCGGCGTGGTGCTGGCGCAGGTAGAGGGTGAGGTCGGCGACCCGCTTGGCGTGGGCGGCGTCGGCGACGAGGGGAGCCGGGCCGAGCGCGCGACCGACCCGGGTCAGCACGTCGTCGGCGGCATGGGCGACGGTCGCGCGGACCCGCTTGGCGAGCAGACGGCCGTCGGCGCCGGTCGCGCGGCCCGCGTCGACGAGCTCGGCGGCCTCGGCCAGGGCGCGTCGGGCGTCGGAGAGGCGCTCGTCGACGGCTCCGAGCGCGGCGGCGGTGTGGGGGTCGGGGTCGCGTCGGACGACCGTGCGGTGCAGCGCGCGGGCGATGCCCACGGCCCCGCCGTACCAGCACGCGGCGACGGCGATGCCGCCCCACGAGAAGCCGGGGCGTTCGAGGTACCAGCCGGGGGCGCCCACCGGCGAGGCCGCGACGGCGTCGAAGCGCACCGGGCCGGAGGGGATCTCGACCAGCCCACGGGCGTGCCAGGCGCCGTCGACGACCTCGACTCCGCCCTGCCGCAGGTCGACCGAGAACAGCCGCCGCTCGTCGCCGACCCTGGCCGTCACCAGCGCCGAGTCGAGCACGCCGGCGAGCGAGCACCAGCCCTTCTCACCCGAGAGCGACCAGCCGTCGCCGACCTGCTGCGCCTCGAGACGGGTGCCGGGCAGCTCGGCCGCGAAGACGCCCCAGCTGCGCGTCGCCGCCGAGGAGGCGCGGGTCGCGCCCGGTGCGTCCGTCGCGTCGGGCGTGCCGGTCGCGTCGGAGGCGCGGGTCGGGTCGGTCGCGTCGGCGCCGCCCGCCGCATCGACCTGCTGCAGGATGGCGAACGCGTCGAGGTGCGGCTCGACGGCGCGGGCCGCGCCGAGGTCGTGGGCGGCGAGCGTCGCGAGGGCCCGCCACAGGTCGGCGGTGCGCCCCGCCCCGGGGACGGGCGCCGCGCCTCCTCGGCTGGTCAGGGCGATGCCGAGTCGGAGGGAGCCCTCGACGTCGGAGGGGAGGTCGTCGGCGACGAGACGCGTGAGCGAGCCCGGTTCGCTGGGGCCGGTGAGTTGCATACCTCGACCGTAGGCCGCCGAGGGGATTCCCGGGCTCCGTCGACAGGAGCCGGCGAGGGTGATAAGAGCCGGCCAGGGGGTCGCCCCGCGGGTGGTCGGCACGACGAGGGCGCCCCTCCCTCGGCGCCGGGTGTTCAGCGGAACGAGGCCGCGACCCCGTTGCGGTGGTAGTCGAAGACGATGCTCGTCCGCGTCGACGCCACGCTCGGCTGGGCCGAGAGATGGTCGACGACGAAGGTGCGGATCTCGCTCGAGTCCGAGACGGCGATGTGCACGATGAAGTCGTCGTGCCCGCCGAGGAAGAACACCTGCAGCACCTCGGGCAGACTCCGCACGGCCTCGGAGAACGCGGTGATCGCCGCCTGCCGCGACCCCGGGCGCAGGGTCACGCCGATCACCGCCTGCAGCGGGCGGCCGATGCGACGCTGGTCGACGCTCGTCAGGAACCCGGTGATCACCCCGCGGTCGATCAGCGACCGGAGTCGCGTGTGCGCGGTCGACGGCGCGACGCCGACCGCCGCGGCGAGCGCCGCGTTCGACAGGCGGCCGTCGGTGGCGAGCACGTCGAGGAGGCGGCGGTCGACCTCGTCGAGGTCCGCAGGAGGCGCGGCGACGGCTCCGTCGCCCGCCGCGCCTCCTGCAGGTCGAAGATCGTTCGGTTCAATCATGCTCAGCGCCTCTCGCAGGGTGTCATCGGGTCGATCCATCGGGTCTCGCAGAATCTTCTTCGGTCGAAACACGGGTGAAACGAATGATCGACAGCATCGTCTCATCGATCGACGACGACCGGCCCGCGAGGCCTTGACGCGACAGGAGACGCCCATGCGCGTCGGAGTGCCCACCGAGATCAAGAACAACGAGAACCGCGTGGCCATCACGCCCGCCGGCGTCGACGCCCTGGTGCGCCGAGGGCACGAGGTGCTGGTCGAGAGCGGGGCGGGCACGGGTTCGCGGATCCTCGACGACGACTTCGCCGCGGCCGGCGCGACCATCGTGCCGACGGCCGACGAGGTCTGGGCCCGGGCCGATCTGCTGCTCAAGGTGAAGGAGCCGATCGCGGCCGAGCACCGCCTCCTGCGCGCCGATCAGGTGCTCTTCACCTACCTGCACCTGGCCGCCGACCGCGAGCTGACGGAGGCGCTGGTCGCCTCGGGCACGACCGCGATCGCCTACGAGACGGTGCAGCTGCCCGACCGCTCGCTGCCGCTGCTGCAGCCGATGAGCGAGGTGGCCGGGCGGCTCTCGATCACGGTGGGGGCGTACCAGCTGATGCGCGCCTCCGGCGGTCGGGGCACCCTGCTCGGCGGAGTGCCGGGCACCCCGCGCGCCAAGGTCGTCGTGATCGGCGGCGGTGTCGCCGGCGAGCACGCCGCCGCGAACGCGCTCGGCCTCGGCGCCGACGTGACCGTGATCGACCTGTCGCTGCCGCGCCTCCGGGCTCTCGAGGCGCGCTTCGACGGACGGATCCAGACGCGGCCGTCGACGCCGCACGAGATCGCGGTCCAGGTGCGCGACGCCGACCTCGTGATCGGATCGGTGCTGATCCCGGGGGCGGCCGCGCCGAAGCTCGTCACCGACGAGATGGTCGCGGGCATGAGGTCGGGCGCGGTGCTGGTCGACATCGCGATCGACCAGGGCGGCTGCTTCGAGGGGTCGCGGCCCACCACCCACGACGACCCGACCTTCGCCGTGCACGACGCCGTGTACTACTGCGTCGCGAACATGCCGGGCGCGGTGCCCGAGACGTCGACGCGGGCGCTGACGAACGCGACGCTGCCATACGTCGTGGCGCTGGCCGACCGCGGCCTCGACGCGGCGACGGCGGCCGACCCGGCGCTCGCGGCCGGGGTGAACGTGCACGCAGGCGAGGTCACGAACGCCGGCGTCGCGGCGGCGCTCGGGATGCCGCTGGCCGCGTCGGCGACGCTCGGCTGACGCGCCGCGCCGCGCCGCCGCGCGACTCGCCGATGCAGTTGCGCGAGCCGGATCGGCCTGCTTACACTCGCCTCTGATCGAACACGTGTTCGAACGAGAGGCAGGCCATGAACATCTCCACCACCCGATCGGCCGTCGCGCTCTGGTTCGACGACGGCCTGCCCGCGCGTCTCGTCCACGACGGCGTCCGGTGGCGGGTCAGCGACACCCCCACGCCCCTCGTCGACGAGCCGCTGTTCGTCCACGAGCTCATCACGCACCCGCCGCGGAGGTTCCTTGGGTGGCGGTTCCAGGCCACGGCGTCCGACGGCACGACCCACATGTTCGAGGTCGTCCGCGACGCCGCGGGGCACTGGCTGCTCGGGCGCCTGTACGACTGAGCGGAGCCCGGGCCGACGGCGATGCCGGCCCGGGCTCCGTGTCAGACGGGTCTCAGTAGCCGGCGCCGGCCGACGGAGCGGCACCCTCGACGAGCGCGCGGGTTCCCGAGACGCCCAGACGGGTCGCGCCCGCGGCCACGTAGCGACGGGCGTCGTCGATCGTGCGGACGCCACCCGAGGCCTTGACGCCGAGGCGGCCGCCGACGGTCTGGGCCATGAGCCTGACCGCATGCTCGGTCGCGCCGCCGGTGGGGTGGAATCCGGTGCTCGTCTTGACGAAGTCGGCCCCGGCCCGCTCGGCGGCCTGGCAGACGGCCACGATCTCGTCGTCGCTCAGGGCGGCCGACTCGATGATCACCTTGAGCACGGTCGGGCTCGGCACGGCGCCGCGGACGATCGCGATGTCCTCTTCGACGGAGACGAAGTCGCCGGCCTTCGCGGCACCGACGTCGATGACCATGTCGACCTCGTGCGCGCCCGACGCGACGGCCTCGAGGGCCTCCGACGCCTTGACGGCCGGGGTGTGCTTGCCGCTGGGGAACCCGGCGACGACGGCGATCTTCAGCTCGGACCCCTCGGGCAGCACGAGCGGCAGCATCGACGGCGAGACGCAGACCGAGTAGGCGCCGAGCTCGACGGCCTCCGCGATGAGGGCGTCGACGTCGGCGTGCGTCGCCTCGGGCTTCAAGAGGGTGTGGTCGACGAGGCGGACGATGTCGGCGGCCTGCAGTGTCTCGGTCATGGGGGTCCTTCCGGGGCGATCGAGCCCGATCGGCTCGTCGTCCATCATCGACCGTCGCGGCACGACGGCGAAACCGGCGGCCCGCTCAGACCGGGCGATCGCCGTCGCGGCGTTTCTCGACCTCGATCTCGAGAGCCCGCAGTCGGGCCTGCTGCTCGTGGAACTCGATCTCGCGGTCGAGGGCGGCCAGCTGCTCCTCCGTGCTGAGGGGGCGGGAGGTGGTGGTGACCGTCTGCGTGCGCTGGCCGCCGAATCCGAGCCGCTCGCGCCTCCTCGGATCGCCGAACGACACGTGCTCGGACGGGGCCGACCGCTCACGGCCCACGGCGAACCACAGGATGCTGCCGATCAGGGGCAGGAACACCACGAGGAGCACCCAGACGAGCTTCGGCAGGTGCTGCACCTGGCCGTCCTGGCGCGTGACGATGTCGACCAGGGCGATGAGCACGAGGGCGAACATGAGACCGGAGACGAGCACGTACATGTCGCGATCATATTCAGCGAACTCCTACCTGCGCCACCAGTCATTCGGAGGATCATCTGGATGGAATCGGACGAATCTGGCCCGCCGACGCGCAGAAGTGGTTGAGTCGGTGATTGCCCGACCCCGTGGCAGCAACCGCGCCCGACCCGGCGCTCGCAAAGAAAGCAGTCATCATGCTCGGTCTGATCGTCAGCCTCATCATCATCGGCCTCATCGCCGGTGCAGTCGCCCGCCTCGTCGTCCCCGGCAAGCAGAACATCTCGATCCCGATGACCATCCTCCTGGGCATCATCGGCTCGTTCGTCGGTGGATTCCTCGCCTACCTGATCTTCCCCGGCAACAACCCCGACGGTTTCTTCCAGACCTCGGGCATCATCGGTTCGATCATCGGCGCCATCATCGTCCTGGTCATCTACCTCAAGGTCACCGGCCGCAAGGGCGCTCGCAACTAGTCGACCCTGCACCGCGCGGACGGGCCGCTCTCCAGTCGGAGGGCGGCCCGTTCTCGTGCGCCTGGGCCTCCGCGGCTTCGGCGGGTTCCCGTCACTCGCGGCGGGTCAGCGCTGACCCGCCCCCGATGACGGTGACCCGCCGCACCTCCGAGCGGCCTCGGTACAGCTAGGGCTTCCCGTTCCCGTTGTTGTTGCCGGGGCCCGAGTTCGGGTTCGACCCGCTGTTGCCCGGACCGGTCACGGCGCCGGTGCCCACCCCGGTGCCGGGCACGGTCGCCTCGGGCACCGGGACCTCCCCGGGCTCGTTCTCGTCCGGCTCGTTCTCGTCGGGCTCGTTCTCGTCGGGCTCGTCCTCGCCGGTCGACTCGGAGGGGGTCGTCGGCTCGGGCGCCGTCTCCTCCGACGGCTGGGCCGGCGCGGGCGCCTCCTCGGTCTGCTCCGGCTGCGGCTCGGTCGTCTCGGCGGGGGTCGTGGCCTCGCCGGACGGGTCGTCACTGGGCGTGCCGCTGCTCGGCTGCGACGACTCGACCGGTGCTCCGTCGCCGTCGCCGCCCTGCGTGATCCCCCAGACGACGGCCCCGGCGATGAGTGCCAGCACCGCGACGATGATCACCGGCAGCACCCAGCGACGTCGCCCCGAGGAGGCGCGGTCGAAGTCGCCGGGGCCGCCACCGGCACCGGAGCCTCCCGCACCGGCACCGGCCGCCACTCCGCCACCCGTCGCGGCGGAGCCGAGGGCCACCGCCGGAGCGAAGCGCTCGGTCGGCGCATCCGAGCCGGGAGCGCCGTTCGAGTACGACGACGTCGGGGCGTTCGCGCCGTAGGCCGCGGTCGGCGCGTCGGCACCGGCACCGTACGCCGCGGTCGGCGCGTCGGCACCGGCACCGGCACCGACACCGGCACCGGCACCGGCACCGGCACCGTACGCAGCGGTCGGCGCGTCAGCCGCCGCCGCACCCGCTACGCCCGCACCCGCGACCCCGGCAGCCGCAGCCGCGGCGGCCGCGGCGGGCAGCACCATCGTCCGGTCGCTGCGGTTGATCGGCTCCGTCGGATCGGGCACCGAGGCCAGGTCGGAGGTGTCGCCGCCGCGGGCGGCCGAGGCCAGTCGCGACGCGCGGCGGGAGACCTCGAGCGCGGTGGGTCGCGCCTCCGGATCCCTGGCGGTCATCGAGGTGAGGAGCGACGCCCAGCCGGTCTCGAGCGACGACGGCACGATCGGGTCGTTGTGCAGGCGCGCCATGACCGACTCGATCGCGGAGCCCGTGAAGACCCGCGTGCCCGTCAGGGCCTCGAGCGCCACGAGACCCAGCGAGTAGACGTCCGACGGCGGTTCGATCGGCTGACCGAGCGCCTGCTCGGGGCTGATGAACGCCGCGGTGCCCATGACGGTGCCGGTCGCGGTCAGCCGCGTCGAGTCGACGAGGTAGGCGATGCCGAAGTCGGCCAGCTTCGCGCGGTAGCGCCCTTCGCCGCCGGGCACGGGGGCGAGCAGTATGTTCGCGGGCTTGACGTCGCGGTGCACGACGCCGCCCTCGTGGGCCACGTGCAGCGCCTCGCCCAGGTCGGCGAGCATCGCGGCGGCCGTGGCGGGGGTCAGCGGACCCTCCGAGACGAGCGTCTGGAGCGTCGGCCCCTCGACGAACTCCATGACGAGGTAGGCGCGGTCGGCATCGTCGACGCGGGCGTCGAAGAGCGTCACGATCGCCGGGTGGGCGAGACCGGCGAGCACCTGCACCTCGCTGGTCTCGCGGCGCAGCTCGGCGGCGTCGGCCCCCGTCGGCGCGAAGAGCTTGATGGCGACGACGCGACCGAGCAGCGTGTCGCGGGCGCGGTAGACGCTCGCCATGCCGCCACGGCCGAGCACCGACTCGATCTCGTAGCGGCCGTCGAGCACCATGCCTGCGGTGAGGTCCGGGGTGTCCATGTCGCCTCCTGTCCGGGTCGTCGGGCAACGCCCCCCACCTTATTCGGGCTACGGAGTGACCATGCCGCCGTTCACGTTCAGGGTCTCGCCGGCGACGAAGCTCGACTCGGCGCTCGCCAGGAACACGTAGGCGGGGGCCTGCTCGGCGGGCTGCGCCGCGCGGCCCATCGGCGACTCGCTCGAGCCGAACTCGGGCAGGGTCTCGGGGTCGACGCCCTGGGTGACCTGCAGCACCGACCAGGTCGGCCCGGGCGCGACGACGTTGACGCGGATCCCCTTCGAGACGAGCTGCTGCGCGAGCCCCTTCGAGAAGTTGTTGATCGCGCCCTTCGTGGTGGCGTAGTCGAGGCGGTCGGGCGCCGGCGTGTAGGCCTCGAGCGACGCGGTGTTGATGATGGTCGAGCCCGGGCCGAGGTGCGGCAGGGCGGCCTTGATGATCCAGAACGGGGCGTAGACGTTGGTCTTGAAGGTGAGGTCGAACTGCTCGTCGGTGATCTTCTCGATGCCGTCCTGCCAGATCTGCCGACCGGCCACGTTGACGACGGCGTCCAGTCCGCCGAGGCCGGCCACCGCCTCCTCGACCAGCGTGCGACAGAAGGAGGCGCTGGTGAGGTCCCCGGGGATCGCGACGGCCTTCCGACCGGCCGCCTCGACGACCTCGATCACGTGGCGGGCGTCCTCCTCTTCGGAGGGGAGGTACGACAGCGCGACGTCGGCGCCCTCACGCGCGTAGGCGATGGCGACGGCGGCGCCGATGCCCGAGTCGGCACCGGTGATGAGCGCCTTGCGACCCGTGAGGCGACCCGAGCCGCGGTAGGTGCTCTCGCCGAGGTCGGGCACCGGGTCCATCCTCGACTGCAGGCCCGGCTCGGGCTGCTGCTGCACCTCGGGGCTGATCACGGGGAAGCGCGTGCGGGGGTCGTCGAAGGTGTACTGATCGCGGTCCATGCCGTCCGTCGTACGCCGAGGTCCTGAGCGGAGGGTGCGTGCGTACCCCGGGTCGCACGGTGGCCCGCGACCCCGATCGGCGGGTGTTATCCGTCATGCGCACTGGGTGCACGGATAGTTAGTCGGTCTAGCGATTCCCGTGACAGCATGCTCATGCATCGACTTCACGGCGGTGCGGAGCGGCTCACGGCCTCTCCACCGAGAGTCAAGGGCAGCGCAGGGCTGCCAGAAACGAGCACCACGATGAGCCTCATCCGCCCCACCACCGGTCGCGTCCGCAGCCCCTTCTCCGAGGTGCGCGACACGGAACGCCAGGCCACCCTCTTCGTCGTCGCCACGTCGGCCGTCGCGGCCAGCGTCATGGCCACGGCCGCCCTCCTCGTCACCCTGGGCTTCGGCGCATGAGCGCGTCCGAGCTGCGTCACGTCGAACTCGCGCCCACCGAAGCGCTCGACCTCTCCGAACTCTTCGTCGGACGTGGCGAAGACGGTCCGCTGGCGGCCTGAGCCATGCGACCCTCCTTCTCCAGCCGCATCCTGGCCTCGTCCGACGACGTCGACCACGTGTCGTACTTCGACACCGGCATCGACGACGACGACCTCGACTGAGTTCGGCGTCACCTGACGTCACCGCGTCACCCGCTCCTCCTGCGTCATCAGCACGACCCGCTCCTCCTGCGTCACCAGCACGACCCGCTCCTCCTGCGTCATCAGCACGACCGAGCACGATCCGTACCAGCGGCCCACGACGTGGGGCGCCGACGAGGATCACCGACCACGGGCCTCCCCTCACCGGGAGGCCCGTCGTCGTCTGCGGGTGCGGGTGCGGGTGCGGGTGCGGCCGTCCTAGGCTGTCCGCCATGAGCATCGACGCCGAGAAGACAGTCCAGCTGCGCCGCTACGAACTCGTCGAGGGCGTGTTCGACGAGTTCGTCGAGTGGTTCCAGGCCCGGATCGTTCCGGCCCGCGAGGCCGAGGGGTTCGCCGTCGAGTTCGCGTACGCCGACCGCGAGGCCGGGGAGTTCGTCTGGGCGGTCAGCGTCGCAGGCGACGCCGCCACGTTCGCCGCGGTCGAGGAGGCCTACCTCGCGAGCGACTCGCGCGCCGCCGCCTTCGCCGATCAGCCGAAGAGGGTCGCCGCCAGCCATGTGCGCCTGATCGAGCCGGTCGTGCCCGCAGGAGCCCGCACGGCGCGCTGAGCCCGACCGCGCACGTCGACGTCTTCAGGAGGCGCGCGAGAGTAATCGCCCGCTGGCCACGGAACGGCCTCGCTATCCGATTCGCGAACACATCCGGATACCCCCCAACCGGGGCGCCGACGCCTCCGAATGCTCCCCCGGGTGCCTAGCAACCCGTGTGTCCGCTCCACTGTGGACGGCGTTCCCGGCGAGTACCCGAAACCCGCCGAGATCACGCGCCGACGCAGCGGACGACACCCGTCGAGGACCCGAACCTCGGCGCGGGCTCTCGGATCAACGACGATCCGGGACCCTGCTGGGCACCGATCTCGCGGCGTCGATCCCTCCACAGGGCCAGTGCGCCGCCGTCCCGCTGTTCGCTCTCCGGCGCAAGCCGGGCCGAGTCTCGGCGGGAGACGTATCGTCGGACGAGCCTCGTTCGAGGCCGTTCTCACGAGGAGCCCCGTGTCATCTGATCGACCCACGCCACCACGTGCGACCGTCGTCTTCCTGTCCCACGCCGACCCCGACCCCGATCGGTCCGACGATTCGCTCGGTGCCGCGCTCGCCGCCGCGTCGAGCGACCCGGGGGCAGCCTCCCTCGACGTCCACATCGCGTCGGCTCCCTCGACCGGGGCGACCGACGACGAGGTCGTGACGGCCGTCGTCAAGGCGATCCGCGCCTCCGGAGCATCCCGGTGGCTGCTGGCCGCGAGCGGCGCCCGCGTCGACGCCGTCTCGCAGACGGTGGCGCGCATCCTGTCGGGCGAGGCGGGTGTGTTCGGTCTCGCCGGAGTGGTGGTGACCTCGCCGGGCGACTTCGACGGCGTCCCCGCGCTCGTGCTCGACGACGCCTCGGCCTCGGGCGAGTCGCCCGTCGAGGCGATCACGACGTTCTGGCGCGATCGCGCCGGGCTCGGGCCGACCATGTCGCTCGACTTCGCCGAGGTCATCGCCTCGACCCGCACCAGTCCGCAGACCCGGGCGCTGCTCGCCCGTCGCGCCCTCGCCGACGACCCCGACTACCGGCCGCAGACCCTCTCGACGTCGCAGCTCGAGACGCTGCGCGTCGTCGCCGACCTGGTCGTGCCCCAGCGCGCCCCCTGGCCCGGTGCCGAACTGGACCTCGCGGCACGGATCGACGTCGATCAGAACCTCGGCAGGTCCGACGGCTGGCGGAACAACGCCCTGCCGCCCGACCTCGAGGCCTACCGACGCGGGCTCGACGCCCTCGCCGACCTGCGCCTCCTCGGTGTCGACGACCAGCGGGCACGGGTCGCCGCACTCGTCGCCGGTGAGTTCGAGCCGCCGGCCGGTGAGATGACCGCCGAGCAGATGCAGCTCTGGTTCGAAGACGCACGGGTCGACCTCGTGCGCGCCTGGCTCGCCCACCCGGCGACGATGGAGCGCATCGGCTTCGACGGCTTCGCCAACGGCGGACCGGGCGGCGCGCTCTTCCAGGGCTTCGACCTGCTCGGCGCCGACCGACGCGAGCAGTGGGAACCGACGATGGAGGTCGTCCGATGAACCTCGACCAGATGACCACCTACTCCGACGACGAGATCGTCGACGCCGTCGTGATCGGCACGGGCGCCGGCGGGGCGCCGATCCTCAGCACGCTGGCGGCGCAGGGTCTGCACGTCGTCGCGCTCGAGGCCGGGGCGAACTTCGACCCGGAGCTCTTCACCCAGGACGAGACCGAGGCGGTCGCCATCAACTGGATGGACGAACGCCTCAGCGCCGGCGAGAACCCGACTGCCTTCGGCCTGAACAACAGCGGCAAGGGGGTCGGCGGGTCGACCCTGCACTGGGGCGCCTTCACGCCCCGCCCCGACGAGCGCGATCTGCGGCTGAAGTCGCTGACCGGCAAGGGCGTCGACTGGCCGATCGAGCACGCCGAGCTGATCGAGTACATCGAGCGCGTCGAGGCCTTCGTCGGCATCGCCGGGCCCGCCGACTACCCCTGGGACCCTTCGCGGCGGTACACGCTGCCGCCGGCGCCGCGCAACGCGTCGTCCGACATGATGATCCGCGGGTGCGAGGCGCTCGGCATCACCGCGACCGACGGCCCCGTCGCGATCACCACCGTCGACCGCGAGCAGGAGCACGCGGGCATGCGCCACGCCTGCGTCAACTGCGGCAGCTGCCACCAGGGCTGCCGCAACGGCGCCAAGGTCAGCATGGACACCACCTACCTGCCGTCGGCGGTGGCGCACGGCGCCGAGATCCGACCCGGGTCGATGGTGCACGGCATCGAGCTCGACGAGGCCGGCGAGGTGTCGGCCGTCGTCTACACCCGCGACGGGGTCGAGCACCGTCAGCGCACGAAGGCGCTGTTCCTCTGCGCGGGCGGCGTCGAGACGCCCCGTCTGCTGCTGCACACCGGGCTCGCCAACAGCAGCGACCAGGTGGGCCGCAACTACATGGCGCACGGGGCGACCCAGGTGTGGGGCACCTTCACCGAGGAGATCCGCAGCCATCGCGGCTACCCGTCGTCGATCATCACCGAAGACACGATGCGACCCGAGGGCGTCGACTTCGTGGGCGGCTATCTCATCCAGAGCCTCGGGGTCATGCCGTTGACGCTGGCCACGACTCTGGTGCGCGGCGGCGGACTCTGGGGCGACGAACTCGTCGAGGCGATGGAGGGCTACCGGTACCTGGCCGGGGTCGGCATCAACGCCGAGTGCCTGCCGAGCGACGACAACCGCCTCGTGCTGTCCGACGAGCTCGACGAGTTCGGCATCCCCAAGGCGATCGTCTCGTTCAGCGCCGGCCCCAACGAAGACGCCATCGACGAGCACGCCATCGCGACGATGACCGCCATCGTCGAGGCCGCCGGTGCCACCGACACGATGGTGCTCGCCCGCACGGCGCACACCATCGGCACCTGCCGCATGGGCGACGACGCGACGGACGCCGTGGTCGACGCCGACGGGCGCAGCTTCGACGTGCCGAACCTCTGGGTCTGCGACAACTCCGTCTTCCCGAGCGCGGTCGTCGCCAACCCCGCGTTGACGATCATGGCGCTCGGGCTGCGGACGGCCGAGAAGTTCCTGGCGGCGCGGGTCGCGGGGTAGACGGGGGCCGGTCGGCGGGGCCGGGGCAGCGGGGCCTGGTCGATCGGCAGGCGGCCGGTCGGTGGATCGCATGATAGGCGGTGCGGGCGGCGGGCATGTCCGGGTTGTCCGTTTTCGGAAACTCCGGCGGATCGGGGCCGTACTCGGCTGGACAGGATCGAACGCTTGTTCGTATCTTGGTCCCGTGGGTAGTGACGAGAGTTGGAGCGACGGCGGCGTCGTCTACCGCATCACCGTCTTCGGCAACCGCCTGACCCTCGAGATGACCGAACCTCGCCGCGACGACAGCGATGACAGCGGTGGCGTCACGATGGACATCTCGCGCATGTGGCACCGCGGCCAGTCGGGTGCGGCCCGGTTGACGATCGTCAGCCGCACCGGCGCGGTCACGATCCCGTGCCCCCTGCCGATCGCCCGCCGTCTGGTCACCCGCTGGTCGGCCACGACCGGAGACAGCGTCGGAGACGACCGCCTCCCCATGAAGGACGAGCACCCCTAGCCGCACCGCTCCCCTTGCGCGCCCGCGCCCCCCTTCTGTGCAACTCGCGACTGAACGGCCCCTGACGGGCGGCATCTCCTGGCGTTTCAGCTCCCCCGGGGCAGAACTGTCGGGTTCGGCACGCGCCCCACCGGCCCCCGCGACGCCGACGCAGCCAGACTGGCGTCATGACCGCCCCGCTCGAGACCCCCGACGGCCGCTACATCGTCGTGCGCGGTCGCCTCTGGCGGCGGTCCGACCCGTCGCTGAGCGACGACCGGCGGGCCGAGCTCGCGCACGACCTGATGGAGGCGCGGCGCGCGAAGAAGACCGCGCTCGGCGACGACGACCCGGCCGCCGTCGAGCAGGCCCGCGCCCGAGTCGACGCGGCGAAGACCGCCCTCGGCGAGCGCGGCCCCGTCTGGTGGAGCGACGACGCACCCGACGAGACCCGCCGCATGGCCGAGAACACGCGGTACGCCGACTGGTTCGCGTCGGTCGGGAAGCCGTAGACCCTGCCACGCTGGGAGGCATGCCGTCGCTCGATGCCCTCCGCGCCTCCTTCGTGTCCACCCGAGGAGGGGCGGTGGACGACAGCATCCCGCAGCTCGCCGAGGCCGACCCCGACCTGTTCGGGGTCGCTCTGGTCCGGCCCGAGGGCGAGGTGGTGGCCTCGGGTGACGCCGAGCATCCGTTCTCGATCCAGTCGGCCGTGAAGCCGTTCCTGTTCGCGTTGGCTCTCGCCGACTCGGACGGCGCCGCGCTCGACCGGGTGGGCATCGAGCCGACGGGCGAGGCGTTCGACGCGATCAAGCTCGAGAGCGACACGGGTCGGCCGCCGAACCCGATGGTCAACGCGGGGGCGCTGCTCACCGCCAACCTGGTCGACGGCGACTCGGGCGATGCGCGCATCCACCGGATCCTCGCCGGCCTCAGCGCCTTCGCCGGTCGCGAGCTCGACTACGACCGCGAGATCAGCGAGAGCGAGCAGCTGCACGGCGACCGCAATCATGCGCTCGCCCACCTGATGCGCTCGGAGGGGACGCTCGACGAGACCGCCGACGAGGCCGTCGCCGTCTACGCCCGTGCGTGCTCGGTGATGGTCGACGCCGTCGCCCTCGCCGTGATGGGGGCGACGCTGGCGTTCGGCGGGCGCAATCCGGTCACCGGCGAGCGGGTCGTCTCGGCCGAGGTGGCGCGCGACGTGGTCTCGGTGATGGCGACCTGCGGGGTCTACGACGGCTCGGGGCGCTGGATGCGCTCGGTCGGCGTGCCCGCGAAGTCCAGCGTCTCGGGCGCCATCATGCTCGCCGCCCCGAATCGGCTCGGCGCGGCGATCATCAGCCCGCCGCTCGACGAGCTCGGCACGAGCGTCCGCGGCGAGGCCCTCAGCCGCGCCCTCGCCGAGCAGCACGGTCTGCACTCGTTCGGCTACCGCGGCTAGGGCCGCCGCCAGGGGGCGCCGGGCGCCGGGCACCCGGCAGCGTCACCGGGCACCGGGCACCGGGCACCGGGCACCCGGCAGCGTCACCGGGCACCCGGCAGCCGGCACCCGCGTCAGGCCGGAGTCAGCAGCCCCCGCTCGAGCACGTCCGCCACGGAGAGCACCTTGTAGCCCTGGCTCTCGAAGAAGACGGTCATCCGGTCGTCGTCGGTGCCCATGACCGTGCCCTCGCCCCAGGTCGCATGGACGACGTGGGCGTCGGTGGCGAATGCAGGAGGCGCGGTGTCGGTGGGGTGCGCCTCCTCGTCTCCCGAGCGCGCCTCCTCGGCATCGATCCCGGCGCGGTCGTCGGACAGGCAGAGGTCGCAGTTGCCGCAGTGCTCGGGCGAGTCCTCGCCGAAGTAGCCGAGGAGGAACCGGCGGCGGCAGCCCGCGGCCTCGGCGAAGGTGCGCATCATCTCGATCCGGGACGTCGCGACGCGCTCGCGGGTCTGGGCGACCTCGCGAGCCGCACCCGCCGCCTCCGCCGCGTCGAGACCGGCGACCGGCTCGAACCCGTCCGTCGACTCGGTCAGCGCCCCGCCCTCGAGCAGCAGATCGATGAGGCGCGACACCGTGCGCGAACCGAGCGCGAGCTGCCCCGCGACCTCGGCACGGGTCACCGGGCGTCCGGCGGCCGACAGCGCCGTGAAGACCCCCCGCAGATCGGCGCGGCCGGGCAGCCCCGAGGCGAAGAACGACCGCAGCGACAGGTCCTCGGGCCGGTAGTGCAACGTGGCGACGGCCGGGTCTCCGTCACGACCGGCCCGGCCGATCTCCTGGTAGTAGGCGTCGAGCGAGTCGGGCACGTCGGCGTGCACGACGAAGCGCACGTCGGGCTTGTCGATGCCCATGCCGAAGGCGCTGGTCGCCACGACGACGTCGACCTCGCCGGCGTGGAACCTCTCGTGCAGCAGCCCGCGCTCGGCGGACCGCTGCCCGCCGTGGTAGCCGACCACCGTCCGGTCGGGGCGGCGTTCCGCGATCGCCGCCGTGTAGGCCTCGGTCGCTCTGCGGGTCGCCACGTAGACGATGCCGGGCGTGGTCGAGGCGGCCACCTGCTCGACGACGGCGCGCATCTTCTCGTCGTCGTCCTCGTGGCGCACCACCTCGAGGGCGAGGTTGGGACGATCGAAGCCGCGGCTGACGATCAGCGGGTCGCGCAGTCGCAGCCGTTCGACGATCTCGTCGCGCACCGGCCCCGACCCGGTCGCCGTCAGCGCCAGCACCGTCGGTCGGCCGAGGCGCTCGACGATCTCGCCGAGATGCAGGTAGTCGGGCCGGAAGTCGTGACCCCAGGACGACACGCAGTGGGCCTCGTCGACCACGACGAGGGCGACTCCGGCGTCTCTCAGGCGGTCGACGGTCTCGTCTCGTGCGAGCTGCTCGGGGGCGAGGAACACGTACGTGATCTCGCCCGCGGCCAGACGCTGCCAGCCGGCGTCGTTCTCGGCGTCGGTGTGACCGGAGTTGATGGCGACGGCCGAGGGCGCATCGGGGCGGCCGACCAGCCCGGCGACCTGATCGGCCTGCAGCGCGATGAGGGGCGACACGACGACGGTCGGCCCGTCGAGCACGGCACCGGCGACCTGGTAGATCGCCGACTTGCCGAACCCGGTCGGCATGATGCCCAGGGTGTCGCGACCCGCGACGACGGCCTCGATCGCCTCGAGCTGCCCGGCGTGCAGATCGTCCCAGCCGAACAGGTCGGCGGCGGCGGTCGTGATGCGGGCGGTGCGGGCTGCGGGGGTTGCGGTGCGTTCGGTGCGTGCGGTGTCGGCGGTGGGTTCGGTGCGTGTCGTGCTCATGTGGTCCTCGTGTCGGTGGGGCAGAGGTCCATCTCAGGCTCGCCGACCGGGACACGCGCACGACTGACAGCCGATGATCGGCCCGCCGTACCCCGGCTCCCGATCGGCGCGGCACACTACTCCGACCCGCCCTAGGATCGTCCACGGGGGAGCACCTGCTTCGAGAGATCACCCTTGGGGGGCCGCATGACCGACGACGACCGCGACGCGCAGGGGCCGCACGACGCGCCCGACGGGGCCGACCAGCCCGATCAGCCCGGCCAGCCCGCCGAGCCCCGCCAGCCCGCCGAGCCCCGCCAGCCCGCTGAGCTATCCGGGCACGAGATGCTCTTCGGCACCCCCGACGACGACCCCGAACCCGCCACCGACACCGACACCGACCCCGACCGGCGTCGCGGCGGTCTCGCCCTGCCGATCATCGTCGTGACGGTCGCCGTCGTCACCGTGGTGGCCGCCTGCTTCGTCGTCTTCGGCGACGTCCTGGGAAGCGCTGGCCAGCCGACGGCCGAACCGGCCACGACGTCCGCGACCGCACGACCGGGTGCCGCGCAGTTCGGCCCCAGCGCGACCCCCACGCCGACCCCGACCCCCACCCCGTCGGGTGAACCGACCCCGCGCGCCGCCACGGCCGCGCCCGTCGACGCCGATCTGCCGGCGCCGTCGGTGGCGTCCGTCCCGGCCGGCACGGTCGTGACCGAGGGCGATGTGCGTTCTCCGCTCGGCAGCGTCGCGTACCACTACCGGGTGGTCGCCGACGGCTCGAACGGCTACGACGTCCAGTACTCGGGCTTCACGTCGACGCTGCCCGTGCCGGTGTCCGCGACGCTCATCGACATCGCGCCCTCGGTGGGCGACGGGCTGACCTCGTACGGCGTCGGCTCGGTGCTGCTGGGCGGGCCGACGAGCGCGCCGACGTCGGGGGGCACGACCCTCGGCACCAGCCAGCCGTCGTACCTCGGCACGATCGTGACCTACTCGTCGGCTCCGTCGGCGGACGGCGTCCCGCTCGAGATCGGGCCCGACAAGGTGCTGGCCGTGCAGTCCGTCGCCTGGAGCATCCCGCCGCGCGAGACCAACATCGCTCCTGCCGACTCGGGCCCCGCGTCGCTCGCGGCCGGCACGGTCACCTCGACGACCGACGCCGGAGCGCCCCGCAGGTACCTCGTCTCCCCGAACGACACCACCGACGCGGTCGCCGCCCGGTTCGGCATCTCGGTCGCGGCGCTGATCTACCTGAACGCCGGGCTGCAGGTGCTCGACGACGAGCAGCGCCTGTTCGAGGGCACGACGCTCAATCTCGATCCCGCGAGCGTCTGACCGGCTCGCGCCGCGCCTCCTCGGATCTGCTCAGAGGCCTGCGCCGCACGGCAGGAGGCGCGGGTCAGCCGGTCGCGACCGCCGGCTCCGCGTCGAAGCGGGCACCCTCGGGCCGCGGGGGCGTCAGCACGAAGATCAGGAAGGCGAGCCAGCCGACGAACGGCACGAACAGGATGAACGCCCACAGCCCGCTGCGGTTCGCATCGTGCAGACGCCGCCAGGTGATGGCGAGGGTCGGCACGGCCGTCGCGAGGTAGATCGCGAGGAGGATCGCGTTCGGCGCGGTCGAGAACGACTGCCCGTCGACCTCGCTCCAGTCGCCGGTCAGCACACCCGTGACACCCTGGATCGCGAACGGCAGCGCGAACTGCACCAGCGCCACCCACCAGTACTCGGCCCGCCCCGCCCGACCCGAGAAGGTCGCGTACTTGACGACGAACCGGCGCATGGCCTCGACGAACGACGCTCGGTAGCACGGCTGGTCGATCGGCCGACGGTCGCGGTCGTTGGGGGCGGAGGCGATGGTCACGGTCTCATCGTAGGTGGCGAGTCGGCCGCGAAAGCGTTATCCACAGGGCTCGAACGCGGCGACCCCCGCCCCCTAGGCTGAGCGAAACGACCGCGTACCGAGGGGACCGCTCATGACCGACAACACGCCCAACGACCCGAACCAGCCGGGCTACCAGAACCCGCAGGGCCAGCCCGGCTACCCGCCCCAGGGAGGCGCGCAGCAGGGAGGCGCGCAGCAGCCCTACGGATCGGCTCCCCAGGCGTACACGCCCGGCTCGAACGAGACCACGGGCGGCAGCAAGCCCCCGTCGAAGGGCATGGCCATCGCCGGCTTCGTCCTCTCGTTCTTCGGTCTGCTCGCCATCGTGGGTCTGATCCTGAACATCATCTCGTTCCGCCGGTTCGGGCGTGCGGGTCAGCCGCGCGGCCTCTCGCTGGCCGGCATCATCATCTCGATCGTGGTCATCATCATCACGGTCATCGGCATCATCGTGCTCATCGCCAGCGCCACCGTCCTGCTGCAGCAGTGCGCGGACCTCGGCCCCGGCACGCATGTGGTCGACGGCGTCACCTACACCTGCAGCTGAGCTTCACCGCCACCGCACCAGCCCGACGGGCCGGTGCCGCACCCCGGGTCATCGGCCCGCCGGAGCGGCGCCGGCCCGTCGCCGCGTCCGGCGCCGCCGGCGCCGCGCC
>NZ_JAXCWB010000018.1:0-23470 GCF_034045305.1 Frigoribacterium sp. CFBP9029 | reverse complement strand
GCGGCATCGGCACGGCCGGCGCGGGCGGTGCCGGTGGTGCCGGCGGTGCCGGGGGTGCGGGCGGCGCCTCGGGCGGCGTCGGCGGTGCGGCCACGACGCCGGGCGCGGCCCTCGCGCACGAGCGGCAGAACCTGCGCGCCGTCGAGGCGACCATCGCGTCGGAGGCCATGCGGCGCGCGGTCGAGCTGATCGCCGACAGCCGTCCGGTCGGCATCGTGGGGCTGCGGGTGTCGGCGGCGCTCGCGAACTACGTCGGGTACCTGGCGCAGCGCATCGTGCCCGGGGTCCACGTGCTCGACGACGCGGCGCGACTCGACGACGACCTCACGCAGCTGCATCTCGACGGGGCCACGACGCTGGTCGTGTTCGCCATGCCGCGCTACCCCGCGGCCACCGTGCGGGCCCTCGCCCGTGCCCGCGAGCTCGGCATGACGACGGTCGGCATCATCGACACCCCGCTCGTGCCGTTCGCGCATCTGATCGACGTCCGTCTCGTGGCCCCCGTCGGTCAGGATCTCGTCTTCGACTCGCACGCCGCCGCCGTCACCTTGTCGATCGCGCTGCTCGAGGGGGTCGCCGCCCGCGACGCGCGCCGCACCCGCACCCGCCTCGACGCCCACGAGGAGCGAGTCGCCGAATGGGAGTACCGCTCCCCCTGACCCGGCCCGCCCCGCGTCTGCGCACGCCGACCCGCGCCTCCTCCCCCGCCTCGCCCCGCGCCGCGTCGCTCTGCGCAAGCCGATCCGCGCCTCCTCGTCCGCCTCGCCCCGCGCCGTTCTACGCAACCTGACCCGCGCCTCCTCGTCCCCCTCGCCCCGCGCCGCTCTCCGCAACCTGACCCGCGCCTCCTCCCCCGTCCCCGCGCAGCGATGAACCGCGTTCGCGAAGGAGAACCGCGATACAACGCAGTTCATCTTCGCGAACGCGGTTCATGGGCGGGCGAGGAGGCGCGGCGCAGCAGAGGCGAGGAGGCGCGGCGCAGGAAAACGAGGAGGCGCAGTGCAGGAGAAGCGAGGAGACGCGGCGATCGGCGATGAACCGCGTTCGCGAAGAAGAACCGCGATACAACGCAGTTCATCTTCGCGAACGCGGTTTACGGGTCGACGAGGAGGCGCGGGTCAGGCGGGTCAGGCAGGCGAGGAGGCGCGGGTCGGGCGGGACGAGGAGGCGCGGCGCGCGCGGGAAGGGAGACGCGGCGCCCGGCGATGAACCGCGTTCGCGAAGAAGAACCGCGATACGACGCAGTTCATCTTCGCGAACGCGGTTCATGGGCAGGCGAGGAGGCGCGGGTCTGGGCAGGCGAGGAGGCGCGGCGCAGGAGGGGTGAGGAGGCGCGGCACAGGAAAGGCGAGGAGGCGCGGCACAGCAGAGGCGAGGAGGCGCGGGTCAGGCGGGCGGGGCGGGCGCGGTGATGCGGGCCACCGCCTCCTCCGTGAAGCGTCGCGACGGCGGTTCGGGGTCGAGCACGCGGTGGATCGACAGCCCCTCGATCAGCGCGTCGACGCGTCGTGCCGTGTCGGGGTCGAAGTGCCGCTCGAGCTCGACGCGGCTGCGGCGCATCCACTCGCGGGTGATGCGACGGAACGCCGGCTGCCGTGCGGCGAGCGTGTAGAGCTCGTACGACAGCACCTGGTCGCGCAGCCTCCCCTCGGCCGCCAGATCGTCGTGGATCAGCGACACGATCGCCGCCCGGGCCTCGTCGGGTGCGGTCGCCGACCCGAGCGCCGCCTCGAAGCGGGCGATGATGGTGCCGGCGAAGCGGGTGAACGCCTCGTGCAGCAGGTCGTCCATCCCGTCGAAGTGGTAGGTCATCGAGCCGAGCGGCACATCGGCGCGCGTCGCGATCTTGCGATGCGAGATGCCGGCGACGCCGTTCTCGGCGATGAGGTCGAGCGTGACGTCGATCAGACGATCGCGCCGCTCGGGGTCGCTGCGCCGGGCCGTCATGCCGACCACCTTAGTCACGATGCGTACGGACGTACGCAGCCCGCGCCTCCTACCGGAGCACCGAGCTCAGCAGCAGACTCGTCTCGGAGTTGATGACGCCCTCGACGCTGCGGATCCGCGCCAGCACGCGGTCGAACTCGCCGAGCGACGAGGTGCGGTACTCGGCGACGAGATCCCACCCGCCGTTGGTCGTGTGCAGCGACACCACCTCGGGGAACCCGCGCAGCTGCCGGATGACGTGGTCGGTCGACCGCCCCTCGATCTCGATGAAGCCGATCGCGCGGATCAGATCGGGGTCGTGGTCCTCGCGCACGCGCACCGTGTAGCCGAGCACCGTGCCCGACGCCTCGAGCCGGTCGAGCCGCGACGTCACGGTCGCGCGGGTGACCCCGAGTCGGCGCGCCAGGGCGGCGGCGGACTCGCGGGCGTCGACCCGGAGGGCGGCGAGGAGGCGCCGGTCGAGTTCGTCGAGATCGGCCATGACCCGGAATGTACAGCAGCACTGCGCGGATCGCCGAGTCGGGGGTGCGATTCAGCGCGTGCTGACGATTGCCGGTGCATATCGCGCAGCCATAGCGTGGAGCGACGACCGGGTGACCGGCGAGACGACCGGGCGACCGGACGACCGGCGAGACGAGCAGAGGGGAGGCGCCCGTGGTGCGCTTCGTAGACGTGCAGAACATGATCCGCTGGGTGACCGACCGCGGGGTCGGCCCCATCACCGCCGGCATGGTGACCGCCCTCGAGCGCGACTTCGCCCGCTGGCCCGCCTTCGACAAGTCGCCGCGCGTGGCCTCGCACTCGCCGATCGGCGTGATCGAGCTGATGCCCGCGAGCGACAGCGAGACCTACGGCTTCAAGTACGTCAACGGCCACCCGTCGAACCCGGCCCGCGGGTTCCAGACCGTGACCGCGTTCGGCGTGCTCGCCGACGTCGACACGGGGTACCCGACGTTCCTCGCCGAGATGACGATCCTCACCGCGCTCCGCACCGCGGCCACGAGCGCGATGGCGGCGAAGCGTCTCGCCCGCGCCGACTCGCGGGTGCTCGCCCTGATCGGGGCGGGGTCGCAGGCGGAGTTCCAGGCGCTGGCGATGCGCGCCTCCCTGGGGATCGAGATCGTGCGGGTCTTCGACGTCGACCCCGGGGCGACCGAGAAGCTCGTCCGCAATCTGACCCCGCTCGGCTTCGACATCACCGTCTGCTCGAGCCCGGTCGAAGCCGCGGAGGGCGCCGACGTCGTCACCACCTGCACGGCCGACAAGCAGAACGCGATCGTGCTGCCCGACGAGGCCGTGCGACCCGGCATGCACGTGAACGCGATCGGCGGCGACTGCCCCGGCAAGACCGAGCTCGACCCGGTGACGCTGCGCCGCGCCGACGTGTTCGTCGAGTACCCCGAGCAGACCCGGGTCGAGGGCGAGATCCAGCACCAGGCGGCCGACTTCGCCGTCACCGAGCTGTGGGAGGTCGTGGCCGGCCGACTGCCCGGGCGCACGAGCGACGAGCAGATCACCGTCTTCGACTCCGTCGGCTTCGCCATCGAGGACGTCTGCGCGCTCAAGTACCTGCGCGACGACGTCGCCGGCACCGACTACGCCGTCGACATCGACCTCGTCGCCGACCCCGACGACCCGAAGGACCTCTTCGGCCTCGTCGCCCGTCAGCCCGTCGGGGTCTGAGGGCCGACATGACGAGCGTCGTCGAGACCGGCGCCGGCCCGACCGGCGCGATCCCGAGGGGCGTCGCGAGCGTGACCGGCGTCGCCGACCCGGCCCGCGCCTCCTCGTCCCCGGTCGTCGCCGACCCCGAGGAGGCGCGGCTCGCCCGCCAGTCCCCCGCCGCCGTCGTGATGGTGCGTCCGCGTCACTTCACGCCCAACCCGCAGACGGCGCGGGACAACGCGTTCCAGACCGACCCCGCCGACGTCGACGCGTCGCGGGCCGAGATCGCCGCGCGAGCCCGGGCCGAGGTCGACTCGGTGGCGGCCGCCCTGCGCGCCGCGGGTGTGCGCGTACATCTCGTCGACGACGAGCGGGCCGACCGTCCCGACGCGGTGTTCCCGAACAACTGGTTCTCGACGCACGCCGACGGGCGTCTGCTGCTGTACCCGATGCACTCGCCGAACCGGCGGGCGGAGCGGCGCGGCGACGTGGTCGAGCTGCTGCGCGCCTCGTACGGGGTCGGGTCGGTGGTCGACCACTCGACGCTCGAGTCGCTCGGGCTGCACGTCGAGGGCACCGGAGCGCTCGTCTTCGATCACGTCGAGCGGGTCGCCTACGTCGCCCTCTCGCATCGGGCCGACCGGGCCGCCGTCGATCTCGTCTGCCGCGGGCTCGACTACGACGTCGAGGCGTTCACCGCGACCGACGCCGACGGGGTGCCGATCTATCACACGAACGTGATGATGAGCGTGGCCTCGCGCCTGGCGCTGGTCGGCCTCGAGGCGATCGGGTCGTCGAGCGAGAGGAGGCGCGTGGCCGACCGTATCGCCGCCTCCGGACGCGAGGTGGTCGCCCTCACCCGCGCCCAGCTCGCCGAGTTCGCCGGCAACGCCCTCGAGCTGCGGGGCGCCGACGGGCCCGTGCTCGCGGTGTCGGCGCGCGGCTGGGCGTCTCTCACCCCGGCGCAGCGGGCGACGGTGGCGCGGCACGCCCGCCCGCTGCCGCTCGATGTGCCGACGATCGAGCTGGCCGGCGGCTCGGTGCGCTGCATGCTGGCCGGAGTGCACCTGCCCGCGCACGGCGCCGTCAGCGGCAGCGGAGCCCGTTGGAGAGCGACACGGTGACACCCGTCGTCGCGTCCGACGTCGAGGTCCAGAGGGTGCCCGTCGCCCCGAGCACGGCCTTGACCTTGACCGTCGAGGCGAGATTGAGGCTGAGGCCCGCGGTCGGGGTGAACGTGACCGACTTCGTCGAGTTCGGATTCGACGTCGCCGACGACGCGGCGGTGCTCCCGTAGGTCACCGTGCCGCCGAGCAGGCCGGGCCCCTGGAGCTCGAACGAGTCCGCATCGGCGCCCGCCGGGTAGGCGAACGTGATGGTGACCCCGTTGCTCCCCGCGTTGACGCATCCGAGGGTCGTCGTGTTCGGCACGGCCGCCGGCTGACCCACCATGCCCGCCGTCCACGACGACTTCGGGTTGATGGTCGTCGCGAGGAACGGAGCCGCGATCGCCGTCGCGGGCAGCACGAACCCGATGCCCGCGGTCGCGATGACGAGCGCGCTGAGACCCGAGCCCCAGAGCAGGCGTCGGCGCCGACGCGCGGCCCGACGCTCGGCGAGCGCGAGGCGGCGGGTGCCGACGCCTGCGCGGCCGGGGATCCGAGGAGGTGCGGTGCGCGACCGCCCGTCGCGCGCCTCCTGCACGTGCGCGGCCGGTGCGACGACCCGCAGCATCCGACCGACGGCGACCCCGGCGCGGTGGATGCCGCCCCGACCGGAGCCGGCGGCACGGGCGCCGGCTCGACCCGCGCCTCCTGAACCCCCGCCTGCGGGGCCTCCGCCGTGTCGTCCGTGCGTGCGGCCGGCGACGGTCGACGGGTCGGGCTCGGGGCGACGGCGCAGCGGCCCGTCGAGCAGGGTGACGGCGATCAGCACCACGAAGGCGAGACCGGCGAGCACGAGGTGCGCGGCGTCGCCGTCGTGCAGCCAGACGATGGGCATGCCGATGAGCGGCACCCGCAGCACGCCGATGCCGTGAACGTCGTCACGGGGCACCGACGACGAGTCGGCGGCGGCGTTGGCGTCGCCCTTCGTGATGAGCGTGCCGTCGGGGGCCGTCGAGTCGACCCGGTGCAGTCGCAGCGCCCCCTCGTGATCGGGGTCGTCGAAGAGCAGGACCTGCCCGGCGTCGAGCCGCGCGGAGTCGATGGGCCGCGAGATGACGACGTCTCCGACGGCGACCCGCGGCATCATCGACCCGGTCATCACCGTGGTGGGCTGCCAGCCGACGACAGCGGGGGCCGCCGCCCAGAAGGCGAGACCGAGCAGGGTCGCGATGATCCCGCGGGCGAGCGTCGCCGCGACGATTCGGGACCAGTCGGCGACCGTGGCCGCATCGACGCTCGACCCGCCCGACGACACCCGGGCCGAGGCCGCCCCGGATGCCGCTGCGACGTGAGCGTGCGACGTGAACACGACGACGACCTCTCGTTCGGAGCGCCCGGAGGCCGCGGATCAGCTGTTCTGGGCCTCCCACGTGAAGCCGAGGGCCGCCGTGCCGCCCTGCACCGTCGACGGCGCGTTGGCGGGCAGCGTGTAGGTGAAGCGGAAGACCTTGCTCTCGCTGGCGGTGCCGGTGGGCGACCAGGTCGGGATCCCGTTGCCGTAGCTCGAGTAGGTCGTGCCGAAGTTGGCGACGGTGCCGCTGTACAGCGAGCCGCCGGTGCCCTGCGCCACGAAGCCGGTGCAGTCGGCGAACGTGCCGCCGGTGCCCTGCTCGACCGTGAGGTTCAGGCTGCTCGCGAGCGCGTTCGTCGTGGAGGGGGTGGTGCCGTACAGCTTCACGGCCGAGGGCAGCGACCCGGTCGACGTGACGACGATGCACTTCGCCCCCGTCGAGCCGGGCTTCAGCGCCGTCGCGTTGAACATCGCCGTGTTCGCGTCGTCGTCGGACAGGGCGACGTTGCCCGCGGTCCAGTTGTTCGTCGGGTTCGACGTCGTGGCCGAGAACGCCGAGTACGACGCGGTCGACACGATGACGCCCGAGGCGACCAGGGCGAGCGGCACTCCGACGAAGGCGGCGATGCGGGCGGCGCGGGTTGCGGCGATGGACATGGTGGAGCTCCTGATCCGGAAGAAGACGGAGCGTCACGGTGGACGGTAGGAGGCACGGTGCGAGTGGTTGGGTCGCGGCGCTCGATCGCTCGGGTTCGGTGAGGACCCGATGACGCTCCGTTGGTACAAAAATGAAGATAGTTCAGTCTTGGGGGGGCGCGCAAGAGGTGCGGCCGACCCCCGTTCGCGGGACGTGTGCGCGGGGCGGGGCGGGGCAGGGCGGCGGTCACCCACAGCGCCAGGAAGTGGACACGACGCCAGGTTTAAACCTGGCGTCGTGTCCACGAAATGGCGCGGTGAGTCGCGGGCGGGCCGCGGTGAGTGGCGCGCGGGGACTGGGCGCGGGGCGCCGGGCGCAGCGAGTCGCGCGCTAGGCGTCGACGGCGGGGACCTCGGCGACCGCGATGTCCGCGCCGTCGGCCCCGCGGATCTCGACGGCGGCGACGTCCTCACGCAGCACGCCCGCGTTCAGGCTGCAGTCGATCTCGACGTCGGTGCCGAGGAACGTGCCCGACTCGTACTCGCGCCCGTCGTCGCCGACGACGACCACGGTGAAGGGGTCTCCGGCGGGGAGCCCGGTGACCGTCAGCAGCGTCTCGGTGCCCCAGGTGTGGGCGACGACGTCGCCGTCGACCTCGACCCCCGAGGGCGCGCCCGCGAACGCGACCGGTTCGACGGCGCCGAGCGTGCCGGGCGGGCCGTCGACGTGAGCGTCGCGGGGGGTCGCGACGAGGGCGCCCGCGCCGGCTCCGACCGCGAGGCAGGCCGCGGCGCCGAGCGCGGTGAGGAGCGTGCGCCGGTTCGGGCGACGGGTGCTGCGAGCGGGCAGTGGGGTGACGGGGGCGTCCGCACCCGCGATGCCCGCGACGCGTCGCCGCAGCTCGGCGCTGGGTTCGAGGTCGACCCAGCCCGCGCCTCCTGCCCGTCCGTCCGGCTCGGGGAGGTCGGCGAGGCGTGCCGTGAGCGCACCCAGCTCGGCGAGCTCGGCGTCGACGCCGGGGTCCTCTGCTCGGAGGGCGGCGAACTCGGCCGCCTCGGCGGGTGAGAGGTCGTCGGCGAGCGCCGCCGCGATCAGCTCGTCGCGGCGCGAGGGCGTCGGGTCAGTCATCGGTCGTGTCGCCTTCGTCGAGGTGGGTGCGGAGGGCGCGCAGGGCGTAGTGCACGCGGGTGCGGAGCGTCGCGACGGGTACGCCGGTGCTCTCGCTGACGTCGCGGTAGGTGCGACCGCGCAGATGCACGGCGACCACGGCGGCGCGGTGCTCGTCGCTCAGCCGGGCCAGCCCCTCGACGAGGCCGAGGCGGTCGAGGGGGTCGGGGTCGTTCGTCGACGCGTCGGGGGCGTCATCGGGCGTGACGAGGTGCGGTGTGCGCTGCCGGGCACGCAGCACGTCGATGATGAGGCGCCGTTCGATGGCGAAGAGCCAGGTGCGGGCGGAGGCGCGGGTCGGGTCGAACCGGTCGCGCGCCCGCCACGCGCGCAGGAACGTCTCCTGCACGCAGTCCTCCGCCTGGCCGCGGTCGCCCAGGGCGTTGACGGCGAAGCCGAGCAGCGCCGACCCGTGCTCGGCGAAGGCCTCGTCGACGTCGAAGCTCGACGGTGGTGCGGTCATCGGGCTCCGCTCGGCGGTCGGGTGGCGGTGCGGCGTCAGGAGGGCCGTCATCGACGTTCCTCTCAGACTAGGGCGGCGGGGTCTCGAGGGGATACGTCGGGAGGTGGGGTTCCGTTCATCGCCGACCCGCGCCTCCTTCAGGGGGCCGAATCGAAGAAGACGGAGTCGACGAACAGCGCGACGAGGAAGACCGGCAGAGAGAAGGCGGCCATCGTTCCGGCGATGATCCCCCGGCGGCGCCCTCGTCCTCCTCGGGCGCCCGCGGCCGACGCCAGGACGATGGTCGCGATGATCCCGGGGGCGAGGTACATCGCAGACCACTCCCCGACCCGGTTGAGCAGGGGGTCCGTCGGCGTCAGGGAGCCCACCGTCGAGATGGGGAAGAACGCGGGGACGATGATGACCGACGCGAACAGGACTCCGACCGCCGCCGCGATGCCGAGGGCGCCGAGCACGCGCGGCCGCCGACCGTCTCCGGGATGGGCGTCGGCATCGATCGGCGAGGTCATGCGAGCAGGCTAGCGGTCGCCGTGTCTCTGACTCGTCGCGGCTCCTCGGGCGTCGCGGACCCAGCGTCCGTCGTCGTCGAGCACCCAGGTGATCGCGGGCGCGTCGCTCGCGGCGACGTCGGTGAGCCAGTAGGTCTCGTCGGGGCTCCAGCCGGCCAGGACGGAGGCGGTGCTCTCGTCGACGGGGACGCTGCGGCCGGCGGTGAGCAGGTACCCGGCGACGGAGACGTGCACGGCGTCGGCGATCTCGGCGACGGACGCCCAGTCGGGTGAGACCCAGGCCCCGGCCCGACCGGTCGCGCGGTACCAGTCGTGCCGGTGCGACGCGGTGACCTCGAGCGGGTGCTCGCGGCAGAGGCGGGCCCAGTCGTCGGGGCCGTCGACCTCGATCACCCGGGCATCGGGCGGGACGTCGAGCTGCCGCACGCGGGCGCGGGTGTCGCCGAAGCCGTCTTCGACGAGTCGCAGGCCGAGCGGGGCGCCGTCGGGCCCCGCCTGGGTCGTGACCGGGCCGATCCAGTTCGGGGTCGACCACCAGTCGGCGCTGAACGAGGCGGACGGGTCGAGGGGCCGCTCACGCACCGCCCTGACCTCGCCGGCGACACGGGCGTCGCGCCACTGCTGCAGGGCCGAGCGGACGCCGACGACGCTCCACGACGGGGGCTCGCCGGTGCGGAACTCGGGCCGGTCGAACTCGACGAGGTGCTGGTCGGGGGCGGTGCGGTCGCTCCACCACGCCGTGGCGGGCGACGACACGACGTGCTCGGCGACCCGCCGGAGCGCCCGGGTGACGACCGGCTCGACCATCAGCAGGTCGTCGCCGTCGGGCTCCTGCCAGTAGGCGGCGGCGTCGACGGTGCTGGCGAGGGCGGTCGTCAGTGTGTCGTCGTCGAGGTGCGGCAGCGGGACCCGATCGAGGGCGTCGGCGAGCTCGGCGGGGGTCGGGTCGGGCAGCGGGGCGTCGGCGCCCGGGCCGTCGGCGGTGCTGCTCCGCAGGAGGGTGACCGCGACCCCGTATGCCTTCGCCGACCGGTACGAGGCGAAGAAGACGAGCTGGCCGAAGTGCTCACGCGCCTCGCTGGCCGGGTCGCCGTGCCGCATGAGCTCGAGGCAGAGCCGCCGCCCGCGCGGGGCGGCCAGCAGGGCGTCGGCGTCGATCGGGGCCGTCATGCGCTCAGCCTAGGAGGCGTCGGCCGACGGCTCGCGACCGGCCCGCGAGGCGCGGATCTCGCGACCCGACGCGCGGGCGTCTCGCCCGATCACGAGCCAGGCGACGATCGCCACAGGGGCGACCAGTGCCCAGAGCACGATCCAGAGGGCCTTGGCGGAACCGCTGAGCGCCGACCTGACGACGCTGACGAGCATCCAGACGGCGGCGAGCGCGCCGATCGCGATGATCGCCGTCCAGCCCAGGTCGTACGCCGCAGGCCACATCGCACCGGACCCTCCGGCGCTCGCGAGCAGTCGGTCGATCGGCGCATCCATGCCCGGCATGCTAGCGGTGCCGCCGGTCGGTCCGACAGCCCCCAGGGGCCTCGGCGGCGCGGGCAGCCGCCGGTCTTCGTTCATGGACCGGTTGCACACCCCTTGCGCACGTTGACCCGCTACCGATCGTTCCTGACGGCAAGGCGCTCATTCGGAATGGATGCGACGCGAGTGTCCGTACGACCCGCCAGGAAGACGCCGGCCAGCGCCAGCGCCCCGGTGGCGGCGAAGACCCCGGCGAATCCTGCCGGGCCCGTCCCCGCCGCTGCGAGGACGGCTCCCCCTGCACCAGCGACGAGGGCCGTGGCGAGCGTCTGGGCGAGCTGGAGCGACGCACTCGTGGCGCCGGCGGACGACCCTGCTGACATCGTCGCGCTCGTCGCGGCGTTGAAGGCGACCCCCATGCCGATGCCGGCGATCGCCCATCCCAGCACCGCGCCTCCTGACCAGGCGTCGGGGACGGCGACGGTCACGGCCGTGAGGACCTGCCCGGCGAGCAGCACCACGAACCCCCATCGGACGGACCGGGCCCTCGTACCCGGCCGGGCGGCGTCGATGCGTGCCTGGATGAAGGAACCCGCCGTCCAGGTGAGAGCCCCCGTCGCCAGCGCCACACCGGCGAGGGTCACCCCGACACCGTGCAGACGCGTCAGGCCGAGTGGCACGAAGGCCTCCGAGCCGAAGTACGCGCCGCACAGCAGGAACCGCACTCCGACGCCCGCGGCCGCTCCGCGCGCTCCCCGCAGCGTGCCGACGGGTGTGAGCCTGCGGAACGACCACGCTGCGACGAGGCCTGCGATGCCGACGAGCAGTATGAGCACGAGGAGCGACGTGCTCTCGAGGGAGGCGAGGAGAACCGCCGAAGCCACCGCCAGGACGATGGAGGCGACGAGAGCTCCGCGTCGCGCCCGACGCGCCTCATCGACGTTGCGAGCCTCCGCGGCACCGGAGTCCGGTCCGCCCCGGGAGGAGACGGCGCCGACTCGCCGCGCGCTGGGCAGTACGAGGGGAAGCAGGGCGAGGACGATCGGTCCGACGACCCAGAAGACGAGTCGCCAGTCCGCCACGGCGACGAGCGCGCCGGCGAGCAGGGGCCCCACGAGAGACGGGATCGTCCAGGCCGACGACAGGAACGCGAACATGACCGGCCGGAGGCGCGCCGGGTAGGCCAGGCCCACGAGGCTGTACGCGTAGGCCATGACGGCGCCGACCCCGAGACCCTGAAGAGCGCGGGCCGCGATGAACACCTCCCATGTCGGGGCCGCGCCGGCGACGATGCAGCCCGCCGCGAAGACGAGGCCCCCGACGAGCACCGTGCGTGCCGGTCCGCGTCGATCGATGTCACCACCGGCCAGCACCGTGCCCACGATGTTGGCGAGCATGAGGGCCGAGAGCCCCCAGCCGTAGGCGGACAGACCGCCGAGGTCGTCGGCCACGACGGGCAGGATCGTCGCGACGCCGAGCGACTCGAGCGCCACGGCACCGACGCTGGCCAGGATGCCCACGGTCCGGGCCCGCAGCCCCGGTGAGAACACTCCTACGGGATCACCGCTGTGCGCGGTGTCCGGGTGGCTGGGGTCGCGCGGCCGGGGGGAGGAGCGGGTCGTCATGCGGTCTCACTTTCGTTCCGAATCGGTACGGAATGAAACTAGGCTATCGTCGACTCATGACGCAAGCAGGCCCCGGCGACTCACGCCGCACCTCCTCGGCTCCCGTCCGGTCGGGTCGACCGCGTGATGCGAGCATCGACGAGCGTGCCGCGGCAGCGGTCATGCGGCTCCTCGGCGAAGGCACCTACCGCGACCTGACGCTCGACCGCGTAGCGGCCGAGGCGCGCACGAGCAAGCCCGCGCTCCGACGCCGCTGGGGCAGCCTTCCGGGGGTCGTGGTCCACACCCTGATCACCGTGATGGGCACGAGCCCGACACCGGACACCGGCTGCCTGCGATGCGACCTCGTCACGGGGATCGGCGGCCTGGCCGAGTCGATCGCCTCGACCCCCGTCACCACCGCCCTGCCCGGCCTCATCGCCGACCTCGCCGGCGACCCCGAGCTCCGTGAGAGATTCACCCGCGACTACTTCGACGCGCGCAGGTCGACCACCCGGGCGGTGCTCGAGCGCGCACGGGACCAGGGCGCACTCACCCCGTCGACGGACATCGAACTGGTGCTCGACCTCCTCGCCGCGCCCCTGTACTACCGGGCGCTCTTCGCCCACGAGGCGATCGACGCCGACACGGCCGAGAGGATCGTGGACACGCTGCTCGACGGCCTGTCCGTCGATGCCGCCTCGAACCACCCTTCCGCGCCGGACCACTGAGACGGCGCCTCGCGGCACACCCTCGACGGCCATGGCGGTCGAGGTCGTCAGCACGCCCCTCGTGAGCGTGCACGCGACACATCACTCCTTGCATCTGTGCTGCAAAAGGCTTCGACAGGTTGTCCCCTGATATCGAGACCGCGTCTCGCGACTCTGGGGACGCGTGACGACCCCGGAGCGCCCGCAAAGTGATCGGCTATCGGGACGCAGCCGGGGGGCTCTGTGGGCATAGGCACCATCTGCCCGTGGGTCCTTCAACCGATTCGGCCAGAGCACCGGAAGCCGCGAGTCACGTCTCCAGACGCGGGGCCGGGATGTGAAGCCGTCGCGCTTCTCGCAGGGTGTCGCGGAGGACGGCGCGACCCTCGACCATGTCCGTGTCCGTGTGCGCCCCGAGGGCACGGCGCGCGATCGGGACCAGCGCCGTCGCCCATCCCATCGCAGTGCCCATCAGGAGCGGGAGGCGGTACGGAAGCATCGCGCGGCGATGCTCTGCGAGATCCACACCCCGTGCTCGGAGAAGCGGCAGCAGGTCGCGGGTCGTTGCGAGCGCCTTCCGGAGAGCCTGTCGGTCACCGATCATCGCCGACAGTGAACCCTTGCTCATCGCCTGGGCGTACATGCCGGCGTCGGCGATGAAATGGAGCCACAGCCACCCCCGGATGTCCTTCTCCTGCCGGGCAGTAATGCCGGCCTGCTGAAAAGCCGACAGGACCTCCTCCTCGCGCCGACTCGTCAGAGCGTGACCGGTACCGATGACGACCGACGGCATGATGGCGGCCACCAGGAGGCCATCCTCCTGGAACTGACCACCCCCACCCGGGAAGCCGAAGACGACCTGATCGGCCGGCAACGGCGCGACGGCCTCGAGCGGCTCCTCCCACACGTTGCCGAACACCAGGACGGTCGCCGATCCCAGTCGGGGCGCGAGGAAAGCCGCAGCCTCAGCGAGACGATGATGCCCGACGCTGAGCACGACGAGGTCGAACCCCTCACGTGGATCGATGGTCTCGCGGAACCTGACCGGGTGGTTCTCACGGACTCGTCGGCCGAGCAGCGCACGACGCCCGTCGATCCAGTCGATGCGCACCTCGTCCCCGTATTCCGCAGCACGCCCCGGGCGTACGTAGAACTCGACGTCGTGACCAGCGGCGGCAAGGACGCGACCGTAGATCGTCGCGATCGCTCCCCGCCCGAACATCAGGATGCGCATGAATGACCTCTCGCTAAGCTGGAGACAATCTCCGGTTGAACTATATGGAGATAATCTCCAATTATCTAGGGAGGGTGTCTCCGTGGCCGAGGAACGCGCAATGCGGGCGGACGCCCGTCGGAACCGAGAAGCGATCGTCGCTGCCGCGCGGGTCGTGTTCGACCAGCACCAGCAGGTGCGATTCGACGACTTCGCCGCTCTCGCCGGCGTGGGGGTGGGGACGCTGTACCGGCACTTCCCCACACGGGATGCTCTGGCTGCTGCCGTGTACGAGGGCGAGGTGGCACTGCTCTGTGAGAACGCTGTCGACCCGGCGCGGCCGGCCGTCGAGAACCTCGAGTCGTTCCTCCGCGGCTTCGTCGAGTACGTCCTGGAGCACACCGGGCTGGCCCGCACGCTCGCGGCAGCCGAAGACCCGACCGTGTTCACCGACGGTGGGATCCAGATCGAACGCACGGTGGCCGACCTCGTGAGCCAGGCGGCCCGGGACGGCACCGTCCGTGATGACATGCCGGTCGGAGCGGTGATGATCGTGCTGCACGGCATCGGCACCGCGACAGGCCGACCACTCTGGGCATCTGAATCACGCGCAGCCGTGGAGCTCTTGATCGCTGGCCTTCGGGCCACTTAGAGGCACCCGATTCCGCCGGACACTTGAGCCAGGAGCACCCGACACCCGTCTCGAAACGCCATCGGCTATCGGACACCTTCAAGGAGCCGTACTAGGTGCTTCTTACATCGAGCGCCTCCGCTTGCAGAGGGAAGACCACCATCCTCGCCATTGCCGATGAGCCCGTGCACATCACGCCCTGATCGCCAGTAGGCATATCGGCCGCGGGTCGGGCGCACCGCTGGCGGCCAGTGACTCATCCCGACGACGCGGTGGCCCTACGTCGCCGGTCGATCGCGCAGATGACGAGAGCGATGACCGCGCCCAGCACCGCGCCGACGGTGTTCATGGCCCAATCGTTCGTGTCGCACCGGCGACCGAGGACGGGCGTGAGGGCCTGTACGACTTCGATGACGGCGGAGAGGGCGACCGCACCGGTGAGGATTGTCAGCGGCCGGTTCGTCGCCGCCCCGAGGAAGAGCACGAGCGGCAGCAGCATCGCGACGTTGGCGAGCGTCTCGATGCCCTGGAACGGGACGCTGAACTGCACGGTGCAGGTGACACCGCCGGGCCGAGCTCCGTCGGGCAGCAGGGTTAGAACGAGCACCGCGATGAGCGCGACAGCCGAGAGGCCGAGGAGGACACGCCGGAGCCGGAGCCGGTGCAGGACCCAGGCGAGCAGGGTGGCGGCCGCGACGGCGACCCAGAAGCCGATGCGGACGAGGGGCGCGTGTTCGACGAGGAACGTGGAGATCACCGGGGGCCGTCGCTTTCTCGGTCGAGGCGCGTGAGCCAGACGTTCATGAGCGCGGACTCCTCGGGGAGGAGGGCGCCAGGCCCGCCTTCAGCGAGCTGCGCACGGAGCTGCCGCCGGGCGGCTGTGGCGGCGTTGAAGGACGCCGTCGGGGACCCCGTGACGAGGACGGCACCGAGGACGGCGTCGCGGAGCGCGTCGGCGACCGCATCGGTCTGTCGTGCGGGACGCGGGGTCGTCATCTCGTCGAGGGCGAGCCCGACGTTGGCCGCCAAGATCATCCCCGATGCGACGTCGACTTCGAGACGGAGAAGCCCCGCGGCCGCGCACCGAGAGAGCGTCCGCTCGAGCAGCGTCCTCACACCGTCCGCTGCGCGACCGCCCGCCCAGGGTCGCGGCGCGAACATCAGGCGATAGAGGGCGGGATTCTCCCTCGCGAAGTCGAGGTGGTCACCCCACCCGCGGCGCAGGTCCGCCGCCGGGTCCTCGGTGGCCTCGAGCTCGGCCTTGCGGGCGGCGTAGCGCTGCAGGCCCGTCTCGGCCAGGGCGTCGAGGAGTCCCCGCTTGTCGCCGAACAGCCGATACAGCACCGGCTGAGTCACGCCAACGGCCTCACAGACCGCTCGTGTGGCAATCTCGCCATCGGACGCGGCGACGAGTTGTTCCTCGGCCGCCGCGAGCAGCGCGCTCCGGAGGTCGTCGTCGGATCGGATCATGGCCCCCAGCCTAGGGCACTTGCTATCGCGTGTCGTATCTGTGATAGTTCTTGCGTATCGGCGAAACTGCCGACCGATAGCAACGAAAGGCAGACCATGAGCACTGATCCCCAGCGCGTCGCCGTCGTCACGGGTGGCTCCCGCGGCATCGGCCGCGCCATCTCCACCCGACTCTCCCGTGACGGGTTCACCGTCGTCGTCGCATCAGCCAGCGGGGGTGCCGCGGCCGCCGCGACCCTCGACGAGATCACGAGCGCCGGCGGCCATGCCATCGCCGTGCAGGCCGACGTCGCCGACGAGCACGCCGTGGCAGCGATCTTCGACAGGGTCGCGAACGACTTCGGGGGCGTCGACGTCGTGGTGCACTCGGCCGGACGCCTCGGCTTGTCGACCATCGCCGAGCAAGATCTCGACGCCCTCGACGACCTGCACAGGACGAACGTCCGCGGCACCTTCGTCGTCGCACAGCAGGCAGCACGTCGACTGCGCTCCGGGGGTGCCTTCGTCGGCATGTCGACATCCGTCGTCGGAACGCAGTTCCCCACCTACGGCGCCTACGTCGCGAGCAAGAGCGCGGTCGAGGGCATGGCGCTGATCCTGGCGAAGGAGCTCCGTGGCCGGGACGTCACGGTGAACGTCGTCGCTCCGGGCCCGACCGCGACGGAGCTGTTCCTCGACGGCAAGACGCAGGAGCAGATCGACGCCCTGGCCAAGGTCCCGCCGCTCGAGCGCCTCGGCACCCCGGAGGACATCGCCGGCGTGGTGGCGTTCCTTGCAGGGCCGGACGGGCGCTGGGTGAACGGCCAGACCATCCGTGTCAACGGCGGCATGGTCTGATGACGGTGCCGCTGGTCATCCTCGTCACCGGCGCCTCCACAGGATTCGGTCGACTCACTGCAGAATCGCTGGCACGCGCAGGCCACGTCGTCGCGGCGGGCATGCGCGCCGTCGACGGGAGGAACGCGGCTCATCGCGACGCCCTGGCCGACCTCGCCTCTCGTGAGGGGCTGAGGCTCGGCGGCGTCGAGCTCGACGTCCAGTCGCAGGGATCCGTGGACGCTGCGGTCGACACCGTCATCAGGGCGTACGGCCGCATCGACGCCGTCGTGCAGAACGCCGGCCACATGGCCTTCGGTGCCGCTGAGGCTTTCACGCCTGAACAGTTCGCGTACCTGTACGACGTCAACGTGGTCGGCGGCCACCGGGTAGCCCGCGCCGTCTTGCCGCACATGCGCTCCCAGCGCTCGGGCTTCGTCGTATGGGTGGGCAGTTCCTCCACCCGCGGCGGGCACCCTCCGTTCCTCGCCCCGTACTTCGCCGCCAAGGCCGGCATGGATGCTCTCGCCGAAAGCTATGCGGCCGAGACGATCCGCTTCGGCATCGACAGCTCGATCGTCGTTCCTGGGGCGTTCACGTCGGGGACGAACCACTTCACCAACGCCTCCACCCCGGGGGACGAGGCGCGGGTGACCGACCACGACGCCGAGTACGGCACGCTCCGCCGCCAACTGACCCACCGCCTCGCCGCGATCGTGCCGCCCGAGGCCGACGTGCAGGACGTCGCCGACGAGATCGTGCGCCTGGTCGGCCTGCCCCAGGGGACGCGCCCGTTCCGGTCGCACGTCGACCCGTCCCGCGACGGCAGCGAAGTCGTGTCCGCGGTCACCGACCGCATCCGCGCCGAGTTCTACCGCCGCATCGGCATCGAGGATCTCTTGCCCTCGAACGCCGCCCTCTGACCCCCGGAACGTCCGGGCCACCACCGAAAGGAACCACCATGCCCTTCGCCAACCTCAAGGTCCCCGCGGACACCCTCACGCCTGAGTCCAAGAAGAAGCTGCAGGACACCGTCACGGACGCCATCGTCGACGTCTACGGAGAACGAGCACGCCCGACGACCCTCGTCATCCTCGACGAGGTCGCCGACGGCGGCTGGATGCTCGGCGGCACCATCCTCAACGAAGCGATGCTCGGCCGCGTCTAGTACCGCTAGTCACAGGATGAGGGGCCAGGGCGACCGGGCCCCTCATCGCGTTCGCGGCACCGAGCCTGCCGCGACTCGAGCGCGCCGGTCCCGGTTCACCCGTCGGGGGCGGTGACCGGTCCCTGGGCGGCCGTTCCGAGCTGCTGCTCGATCTGCGGCAGGAGCGCCCGCACCGCGGCGACGACGACTTCGTCCACGCGATCCTCGGGGAGCCGGCCGGTGGCGGCCAAGGCACTGATGCCTTCTGTCGTCGCCGCGACCAGGAACGGCATCGGGCCCATCGACTCCGGACTGCTCTCCCCGAGCAGCTCCGCGCCCACTGCGAAGAAGCGCTCGGCCGAGGACTGCGCCTCGGGGTCGCGCCCCGCATTCGTGCCGTCGTCGGTCGACGCGAACATCAGCTGCATCAGGGGGCCGTTGTGCTGCGCGAAGCGAGCATGAGCGCGGATGTACTCCGTGAGCCGGCGCTCGAGGGTGCCCACCTGCCGCGCGGCCTCGAGATAGCGACGCAGCTCGTCGAAACCGTCCGCGGCGATCGCGGCGAGGACGGCGTCCCGGTCACGGAAGTGACGGAGCGGCGCACCATGGCTGACGCCCACGCGGCGCGCGAGCTCTCGCACCGTCACCGCCTGTTGCCCCTCCTCGATCAGGAGCGCGCGCCCCTCTCGGACGAGCTCTTCACGCAGTGACCCGTGGTGGTAGGAGCGTGCTTGCTGTGCCATCCAATTAGTGTAGACGTTGACAACAATGTGGCCAGTGTCTACATTGGGGGCATGGACGACACCAGAGCAGGCCAGGCACCGACCAACGAGACCGTCATCATCACCGGCGGCACCAGCGGCATCGGCCGAGCGACCGCGGTCGCCCTGGCCGAGTCCGGATCACGCATCATCCTCGCTGTCCGGAATCAGGAGAAGGGGCAAGCCATGGCAGCGACCCTCCCCGGCACTCCGGGAACGCACCGCGTCCTGCCACTCGACCTCGCGCGGCTCGAGACGGTGCCTGACTTCGCAGACCGGATCGACGAACCGATCGCCATCCTCGTCAACAACGCAGGCGTCGAGTCGAAGGACCTCCAGCGGACGGCCGACGGTCACGAGCTCCAGTTCGGCACGAACCACCTGGGGCACTTCCTCCTGACGACGCTGCTCCTGCCGCACATCACCGACCGCGTCGTCACCGTCGCGTCCCAGGCGGAACGGATGGCTCGTCTCGACCTCGACGACCTCGATTGGCACCGACGCCCGTACCAGGCGAGCCGGGCGTACGCGGACTCCAAGCTCGCCAACCTGCTGTTCACGTCGGAGCTGGACCGGCGGCTGCAGACGTCGGGCTCTCGAGTGCGGGCGCTGGCCGCCCACCCGGGGTTGGTCAAGACAGCCATCTACGACCGGCCGGCCGGTCAGCGCCCCAACCTCTGGGACCGGCTCGTCCCGATCTTGGGGCAGGAGCCGGAAGACGGTGCGCTGCCGTCGCTGCTCGCCGCCTCAGCCGACCTCCCCGGCGGCACCTTCGTCGGACCCCAGCGGATGATGCACATGCGAGGCGGGGCCGAGGTGATCAGCCAGTCGAAGCAGGCACGGAACCCGGAGACCGCAGCGAGACTCTGGTCGATCTCCGAGCGGATGACGGCAGCGGGCACCCGCCCGTGAGCCTCGTCCAGGACCGTCCCCGCGCACTCTGGACCGCTGTACGCGGATGGCACCGACCTCTCGTCGCCTTCACCACAGTGATGTGCCTCTGGGCTGTGGTGTGCCTCGTCGGGCTGATCCTCGATCCGCGGACATTGGCAGACGACCCGATCTGGGCCAAACCTCTCAAGTTCTCGATCTCCCTCGCGCTCTACGCGATCACCCTTGCGTGGATGCTCTCGATGGTGCAGCGGCCTGTCCTGCGTCGGATCGGTTGGTGGGCCGGAACCGTCGGCGCAGCGGCGTCCCTCCTGGAGATCGTCGTCATCTCGATCCAAGTGGTTCGCGGCGTGGGAAGCCACTTCAACGTCTCGACTCCGACGAACCAGCTCTTCTACCAGCTCATGGCCGGTGGGGTCACCCTCATGTACTGCGCGACACTGGTCATCGGAGCCTTCCTGGCCATGTTCTCCCGGATCGAGGACAGGGCGCTGGCGTGGTCCCTGAGGCTCGGACTGATCATCGCCCTGGTCGGCCTGTCCGTGGGCTTCCTCATGGTGATCCCCACCGCGGCCCAGCTGGCCGACCCGACATCGTCGACCTACGGCTCCCACTCCTCGGGCGGTGACGACGCGACCGGCGGCATCTTCTTCCTCGGCTGGAACACCGCCCACGGAGATCTCCGCGTGTCCCACTTCATCGGCATGCACGCACTGCAGGTGCTGCCGATCCTCGCGATCATGCTCCCCCGGGCGCTCAGTGAGGCCGATCGGCTCCGTATCGTCGTCGCGGCCGGAGCGACGTACACTGCCGTCACCGCGATCGCCCTGTGGCAGGCGTTGCGGGGACAATCGGTCATCCACCCCGACGCCATCACCGTCGCGGCAGTCGGGGTCACCATCGTCCTGGCTGCGATGAGCTTCATGACCATCGCCGCGCAGAGACGCCACCAGCACAGGTAGCTCCAGAGCCTGGCCTGACGGCACACCGATGGACGAAGTCGAGGTCGCGCTCGACGAGCGCCCTGGTTTCCCGTCGAGATTCGGCCCACCTCCTGTCGGTCACCTCCAGCGTGGTCGCTACAAGCACTTGACCGGGTCTGGGTTGCCTCGCGCTTCAAGTGAGCAGGGTGAACGCCGCTCGGCCGACACCGAGGAGCACCGACCGGTCGGCGCCGGCAGCGCCGAGGACCTCCATGCCGCGAGTGACCGCCACGAAGTACGTCGCCAGGGCCCGGGCGTCGAGAGCCGCGTCCACTTCCCCGGCTGTCTGCGCTTGCTCGATGCACCCGGCGTACCCGTCCTCGAGGCGCCGATAGGCGGAACGAGCGGCTTCGGCGACCTCCGGATCGCGGTCGGCCAGCTCCACCGTGGCCTTCGTGAACAGCGAATCCAACGGCCCTTCCAAGGTGAAAGTGATGGCGAGTGCATCCAGGTGCGCTGCCGTGGGTGATGCTTGGAGCGCCTCCAGTAGGTCCGCGGGAACTTCGATGGTGGCTGCGCCGGCGTAGGCCCGATCCCAGCGTCCGTCTGCCCGGGCTCGGTCCACTTCGGCCCGGCCTCGGTCGCGCATCCGGCCCGCTGCGGTAAGTGCTGCGACGAGTTCTACGTTGCGTGCGGACCACAGGGAACGTCTGCGGCGGGGTGTGAAGTGTTGACGGAACGTGGCACCGTCGATGGAGTTCTTGCGCCCGTCGATCCATCCGCTGCACAGGGCTTCATCGAGCGCCTCCCTGTACGTCAACGAGGTCGGAGCGTGAGCGCCCTTCTTCGCCAGGGTCAACCACACCCCGTCGCTGCCGTCCTCGTGCTCGTCGAGCCAGGTGCGCCACGCTCCGGCGTCGGCCACGGTCAAGCGGACCCGGCCGGAGCAGTCGGCCGCCTCAGGCATCGACTCCACGCCGGCCCGTGGTCAGCCCGAACACGGCGGAGACGCTGGCGGCGACGACGGCGGATCTGTCAAGGGCGGAGAAGGTCGCGGGCATGGTCGTTCCTTTCTTCTGGCGAGGACAGAGGGAGGGACCGCGGCGCGGGCAGGTCGGCCTCGCGCCGCGGCAGAGGCACTAGGCCGTGATGCTGAAGCTCCAGGTGACGCCGAACCTGTCGGTGAGCATGCCGAAGCCAGCACTCCACGCCGACGCGGCGAGCAGTTCGACGATGGTCGCGCCGACCACCAGCGCGTCCCAGTAGCCCTGCAACTCGTCGAGGCTGTCGGACCCGATCGAGACGAACAGGGCCTGGTCGGTGACGGTCGTGCCGTTCTCGCGGCGGGTCAGGCCTCCACCGGCGATCGAACCGTCGGTCTGGCCGGGGATGTCGTACCCCATGATGCAGAAGCCGTTCTCGGCGACGACGAGGCCGAAGACGACCTTGTCGGCGCCGGGGACGTCCGCCGGCATCCCGAAGTCGGCGTAGGTGTTGACCACCAGGTGCCCGCCGAACACGGACTGGTAGAACTCCAGCGCCTGCCGGGCGTCGCCGAGGAAGTTGAGGTGGGTGGTCGTCTGGATCGTCATCGCTGCTCCTTGGTGGGGGGTCGACCCGATCGGCCGACGACTCGACCCTCGCAGCTGTCTAGGTCTGTTGCTGTCCTAGAACGGATCTACGCTGGGCGACATGACGACGACATCGCGACTGCTCGACCTGCTGTCGTTGCTGCAGACGCGGCGGGACTGGCCAGGGTCGCTCCTGGCGTCGCGTCTCGACGTCAGCGACCGGACGGTGCGCCGGGACGTGGATCGTCTCCGGGAGATGGGTTACAGCATCCGCGCGACGATGGGCCCCGATGGCGGGTACCGGCTCGACGCCGGCAGCGAGCTGCCGCCCCTGCTTTTCGATGATGACCAGACTGTCGCGGTGGCCGTCGCCTTGCAGGTGGCAGCCGGTGCCGGCGGAGGGTTTGAGGAGGCGGCGATCCGCGCCCTGGGGACGATCCGCCAGGTCATGCCCTCCCGACTGCGACGCCGGCTGGATGCTTTCGAGGTGACCGCCGTCGGCCGTCCGGGAGATGCAGCACTGGCGGATCTCTCGCTCGACGTCCTCGTCGCTCTTGCCAACAGCATCCGAGACCGCGAAGTCCTGCGCTTCGACTATGCCGACCGCGGCCACGACGACAGCGCGCAGCAGACGCGCCAGGCCCGCCGGGTCGAGCCGCACCACCTGGTGACGTCACACGGCCGCTGGTACCTCGTGGCCTGGGACCTCGAGCGCGACGACTGGCGTCTGTTCAGCGTGGACCGTGTGCAGCCGCGGGCCCCCGGTGGCCCCCGGTACGTTCCCCGTGTCGTGCCCGGCGGAAGCGTGCACGAGTTCGTCTCCGCTCGCTTCAAGGGGTCCGACGTCGACGAGTGGCCATGCCGAGGCACCGTCGTACTGGAACTGCCCGCTCGCGACGTCCTCCCGTTCGCCGGCGACGGCACAGTCGTGGCCGTCGACGACCAGCGGTGCACCCTCGAGGCGGGCTCGTGGTCCTGGGGTGCCTTGGCCGCCTCCTACGGCCGCTTCGAGGTGCCAATGCAGGTGATCGGCCCCCCCGAGCTCGCGACTGCTTTCGTGACCCTCGCGCAGCGATACGCGGCGACATGCGCGACCAGCTACGACTAGTGCGGCAGGTCCAGAACGCAGCCAGTTGACCTTCAGCCCTGGGGAACACGCAGGCGCCTGATCCCTGAAGCCGACAGGCGCCCGTCTATCGATCGTCTATCGGGACGCCGCCCTGAGCAGGTTTGCGAGATGGGAGTTCCACCCCTCCTCGTGTGCGGCTCGAAGTCCGTCGCCATCTACGAGCTGCCCGAAACCTCGTTCCGTCAGCGTGACCGTGCTCCGCTCGCCGTCACTACGGATGTCGAAGCGGACCGTGAGTGGCGACGGCCATTCCGGCTGCTGCCACACGAAGGCCAGCCGACTCGGCGGT
>NZ_JAXCWB010000017.1:0-29643 GCF_034045305.1 Frigoribacterium sp. CFBP9029 | reverse complement strand
CCGCTCCGGCGGCATCGCTTCTCAGTACGACGACTCGGGCTCCGGCCCCCGGCCGGGGCCCGTGTTCCCGGTGGAACCCCACCCCGCAGAGCCTTACGGCTTCGCGAGGTGGGGTTTTCCCGTGCGCCCGCGCCCGCGCCCGCGCCCCTCTCTCCTCCCTGCGCTCGATGAGTCACGACTCGCCGCGCACCCTCCCGACCCCGCGGCGAGTCGTGACTCATCGACCCCCGGGCGGGCCGAACCCGGTCGAGGAGGCGCGGCGGACGCCCGAGAACGCCCCCGACGGGGTTGACTGGTGCGGTGCTCGTCTGCGTGGTCGTCCCTGTTCGCGACGACGGCGATCTGCTCGACGCCTGTCTCAGGTCGCTCGCGCGGCAGACCCGTCTCCCCGACGAGGTCGTCGTGGTCGACAACGGCAGCACCGACGACACCGTCGAGGTCGCGCGACGGTACGGCGCCCGTGTGGTCACCGAGTCCGAGGTCGGCATCGCGGCGGCGGCGAGCACCGGCTACGACTCGACGACCGCCGACCTGATCGGTCGCGTCGACGCCGACAGCGTGCTGCCGCGACACTGGGTCGCCGAGCTCGTCCGCACCTTCGAGCAGGACGCCGACGTGCTGGCGGTCAGCACGAACGCCCGGTTCTACGACGCGCCCGTCCTGGCGGGCACCGTCCTCTCGACGTTCTACGTCGGCGCCTATCACCTGATCGTCGGGGCTGGGCTGGCGCACTGGCCGTTGTTCGGCTCGACGATGATGATGCGCCGCTCGGCGTGGTCGCGGGTGCGCGACGTGGTGCATCGGCACGACCGGATGCTGCACGACGACATGGATCTCGCCGTCCACCTCGGCGATCTGCAGCTCGCGGGGCAGGGCCGGATCGCCTATCGGCATGATCTGGTCACCGGCATCTCGGCCCGTCCGCTGAGTCTCCGCAACGGCCCCTGGTTGCGCACCTACCGCGCGCTCCACTCGTTCACGGTGCACGGCGTCGACGGACGACCCTGGTGGCGCTGGCTGCGGGCCGACCCCGCGGGCGTGTTCCGTCGACTCGGGCTGACCCACGAGGTCGCCGCGGTCGATGTGCTGTCGGGCGGCGGGCATCTGCCCGTCGAGGTCGCAGGAGGCGCCGCCGCTGACGCCGCTGACTACGCTGTCGACGCCTCCGCAGGCGCCGCTGACGACGCCGCAGGAGCACGCGAGGCTCCGGCGCGGAGCCGACCCGCGCCTCCTCGGCTGTTCCGACGGGGCGGGCGACGGCGCGTCACCAGGTGAGCGGTGCGCCTCGTCGGTCGGTCGGCGGGGTGAGCATGTCGTCGGCGGGCCCCGTGTCGGCCGGCCTCGTGTCGACGGTTCCCGTGTCGGTGCGGGTGCCGCCCGTGGGTCCGCCTGCATCGTGCAGTCGACGGCGGGCGGTCAGCACCGGGAGGGCGATGCCCGCGACGAGGGCTCCGGCTCCGCCCGCGGCGAGGTCGCCGATGGTGTCGTCGTAGGTCACGAAGATCGCGTCGTCGACGACGTGGTGACCCCACCATTCGCCGATCTCCCACAGGACGCCCGCGGCGAGACCGATCGCGACCGTGGCGGCGGCGAGTCCGAGTCGGTGGCCTCGGGACGGCACGAACCCGGTGTGCTGCACCACGATGACGGCGAGAGCCGCGAGCACGCCGTTGAGGGCGAAGTGCACGAGGGTGTCCCAGCCCGCGATGCGCGTGTACAGCTCGAAGACGCTGCTCCAGGCGGCGACGAGCACGGTCGCGCCGGCGAAGACGTCGAACCCCGGTCGCACCCCGAGGAACCTCGGGGCCAGCACGGCGGCGAGAGCGAGCATCATGACGGCGATCTCGACGAAGCCCCAGCCGATGCCGACGACCACCACGCTGAGGGCCGCCAGCGCCCGCACCGCGTCGGCGACCCACTCCGTCGGGCGGGCCGGGCGCTGCAGGAACGTCTCGATCATCAGTCCATTGCACTCGCCTCGGCCCGATCGTGCCCGCATCCGGGGGCGAGAACCCGGGTGTGAGCAACGCACCTCGTCGTGCAGGGGTGCGATGCTCACCCGGAGGTTCAGCGACCGAAGCGACGCCGGAGGCGCGGTGCGGCCACCAGTGCCGTGCCGAGGGCCAGCAGCGCGGCGGCGCCGGCGATCCAGACGCTCTGATCGGCACCCGTGTAGGCGAGGGCCCCGCGCGCACGTCGCTCGTCCGCGCCGCCGGCGACGACGGTCGTGTTGCCGGCGGGCACGACGACCGGGGGCGTCGTGGCGCCGGGCGTCGGGGTGGCGACGGCCTCGGCGACCGCGAACGACACGAATTCGCTGTCTGCGGAGAAGAACGGGATCTCGGGGTCGACGGCGAGAGACGCGCTCACGAGGTAGTCGCCGGCCGGGAGGACGAAACGGGCCGAGAACGAGCCGTCGGCCTCGACTCGGGTGACGGCGGAGGACACGCCGAAATCGGCTTCCCACTCGACGGGCTCCGTGTCGAAGGGGACGTCCCCCCACGGGTCGGCGGCCGCGCGTGCCGACATGACCACGGTGTCCTGCTGGATGGTCCACGAGTCCTGCCCGGGGGTGAAGTCCCATTCCTCGGCGTCGTCCGCGTCCACGACGGTGATGACCGCCACAGCGCCGGCGACGCCCGTGCTTCCCGTGATCGTGACGACGCCCGCGGTGGCGTCGGTCGGTGGGGTGACGAGGGGAGCGGGCACGGCCGCTCGCACCTCGATGTCCGCTGAGGCCGAGACGCCTTCGGCATCCGCGACGGTCATCGTCAAGGTGCCGAGAGCGAGGTCGGCGGGGATGTCCATCGTGAAATTCGCGTAGCCGTCCGAATCGACCACGAAGGGGTCGTCGACTGTGTGGACGATGAACCTCGTGCTCTCGGTCACGGCGGGGCCGTCGACGTCGATGACGATGCCTGCGCCCGGAGTGAATCCGTCCGCATCGACGGTCACGGAGTCGCCGGGGCTCACGACGGGGAAGAAGACGTCGATACTCGGGTCCGACCGCTCGGGCACGACGACGACCGACGACGGCGCGGGGGCGCTCGATGCCGGGACGGGCGTCTCGCTCGGAGCGGGCGTCGCGGCCGGTGCGGGCGTCACAGCGGGAGCAGGCGTCGCGGCCGGGCGGTCCCCGACGACGACCGACGTGCCGGTGCCGGTCTCGGCGGGCTCGGTCGGCGTCGGCACAGTGGTCGCGGTGTCGGTCGGTGCGACCTCGACCACGTCGACGGGGGCCTGCGCGGCGGGTGCGGCAGGCGTCGCGGGTGCCTCGGCGGCGAGTGCGGCGGTCGGGGCGAGGACCATCGCGGCGACGAGCGCGGCGGCGGCGCCGGCTCGTGAGCGGATGCGGTGTGATCTGGGCATGCGTGTTCCCCCTGGAACGGTACGGCGCCTCGGGTGGACGCGTCGGTCCGAACCTAGGTGACCCGCCGGGTGCCGCACGGCCCCCCGTTCGAGCGGACGGCGCCTCCGACACCGGATCGTCACCATTCCGTCCCCCGTCTCCGCGCCTCCGGGGGACACCGCCGCCCCGACCGCTGCGAGAACCCCCGCCTGAGCATCGCACCTCGTCGTGCGGGGGTGCGATGCTCACGCCGAGGTTCAGCGTGCAGCAGCCCAGCGCAGCACGGCGTGCACGGGGTCGTGGTCCGACGCCGCGGCACCCGCGAACCGGGGCGCCCCGACCCCCGCCGCCGAGACCTGGGCGTCGGGGCTGACGAGCACCCAGTCGAGCCGACGGCCGCCGGGGCGCGGCGGCCCGTAGTGCGACCAGCTGCCCCACCCCGGGTCGACGAGTCGGTCGGCGACGGCGCGGGCGTCGACGAGGAGCCCGCCGCGGGTCAGCTCCGCGTGCGATGGGGAGTCGTCGTCGGCGTTGAAGTCGCCGAGCACGACGACCGGCCCGTCGAGTCGTGCCACGACGGCGCGGATCCGCCGGGCGGCGTCGAGCTTCGCCCGGGCCGAGAACGGGTCGATGTGCACGGCCAGGACGGTGAACCGCGCCCCGGTCGCGAGGTCCGACAGATCCGCCTGGACGACGACGCGAGCGAACACCGCCCCCGGCCCCCGCGACCCCGGCGTCTCGGGTCGGTCGGACAGCCACCAGGTGCGCGACGACAGCACGCGGAGGCGCTCGGTGTCGACATGCAGCTCGACGCGTTCGCCACCACGGTCGCGCTCTCGGCCGCTGCCGATCGACGCGTAGCGCGGTCCGAGCATCGCGGCGAGTTCGACGGACTGATCGGGCATGACCTCCTGCACGGCCAGCACGGCGGGGCGTTCCGCCTCGAGGAGGCGCGACACCAGTGGTGCCCGCCGGCTCCAGCGGTCGGGGCTGCCGGCCCGCACCGCCGGCAGACGCCGCCGCAGGTTGAAGGTCATGACGTGCAGCCCGGGTGCCGCGACGGGCCCGACGGTGGGCCGAGCCGCGGCCGTGCCGTCACGGTAGCCGTCAACGTCGCCGTCGGCCCCGGTGCCGTCGGATCCGGCCCCCGCGGCCCCGTCGCGACCGGGCGTCATCCGCCCGCGGGGGAGTCTTCGCCGCCCTCGCCCTCGCCGTCACCCGGCTCGGGCTGTTCGCCCGCACCGGGCGATCCCGGGGCGGGTGCGGGTGCGGGTGCGGGTGCCGGCGCGGGTGCCGACGGGCTCGCGGACGGCGCCGGCGTCGGCGCGGGCGGGGGTGCGGGTCGCTCGGTCAGAGCCGCGCTGGGCGCCGCGAACGGCTGGCCGCCGTACAGGTCGTTGACGGCCTGCATGTACGGCTGGAACACGCGGTGCCGCGCGGTGTCCGCTCCGCCGCCCGGCAGGGTGTTGCGGCGCATGCTCACCTCGCCCTGGACGTTTCCGACCCAGATCGCGGTGGCCACCTCGGTCGTCGAGCCGACCATCCAGGTGTCCTTGGCGTTGTCGGTGGTGCCGGTCTTGCCCATCAGCGGCACGCCGTCGCCGGGGTTCGAGGCCGAGCCCGTGCCGCCGGGGGCGACGACGGAGCGCAGGGCGAAGGCCGTGGTGGCGGCGACCGCGGGGTCGACCGCCTCGCGGCAGTCGGCCGACGGCGGCGCGACGGTCGAGCCGTCGGGGCGGGTGACGCTGTCGATGGCGATCGGCGAGCAGGCGGTGCCGCCGTTCGCGATCGAGCCGAACGCCGACGCCATCTGCAGCGGGGCGATCGTGTTGGCGCCCGAGCCGAGCACGTCGGAGGGGAAGATGCTGAGCTCGCGGCCGTCGGCGTTCGTGACCCCGAGGTCGGAGGCGGCGTCGGCGATGTCGCAGAGGTCGAGCTCGGCGGCCATCGCGATGAACGCCGTGTTGACGGACTGCGTCGTCGCGCGGAGCGGCGTCATGTCGCTGCGTGCGCCGCCGGTGTCGTTGGTCACGGGGTACGGCTGCGCGCCGAAGCCGCCCTGGCACGACGAGAACTCCGAGGTGTTCCAGTTGTTCTTCGAGGCGTTGACGACGTCGTAGAGCGAGTTGCCGTTGCGCAGCCAGTCGACCAGCGTGAAGGCCTTGTACGTCGACCCGACCTGGAACCCGGTCGAGCCGCCGTGGCTCGAGTCGGCGGCGTAGTTCACCTGCGTGGTGCCGGCGGCGTCCTGGCTGCTGCCGTAGGCGGTGTTCTGGGCCATCGCGACGATGCGCCCGGTGCGGGCCTCGGTCGACACGAGCGATCCGCCGAGGTCGGCGAACCCGACGCTGCCGGGCACCTGGGCCTGCAGGGTGCCCGCGGCGGCGTCCTGGACGTCGAGGTCGAGCGTCGTCATGATGCGCAGTCCGCCGCGGTTCAGCAGCGCGGCGCGCTCGTCGGCGGTCTCGCCGAAGGCCGGGTCGTTCAGCACCTCGGATCGCACGTAGTCGCAGAAGTACGCGGCCGAGGCGGGCTGCGTGTTCGCGCAGCCGCTGGTGGCTGCGGTGATGACGGGCGCGACGGGGGTCTCGACGGCCGCCGCGTAGTCGGCGTCGGAGAGCATGCCCTGCTCGTTCATGTTCGCGAGCAGCAGGTCGCGGCGTTGTGTGTTGAGGGCGATGTTCGACTCGTCGTCGATGCGGAGCTCGGCGGGCGAGTTGACCGTGGCCACGAGACTGGCCGACTGCGCCGGGGTCAGCTCGGCGGCGGACACCCCGAAGTAGTACTGCGCCGCCGACTCGATGCCGTAGACGCGCCCGCCGAAGTTGGCGATGTTGAGGTACGCGAGCAGGATCTCGTCCTTCTCGAAGCGCTCCTCGACGCCGATCGCCATCTTGATCTCCCGCAGCTTGCGCGGCAGGGTCGTGACGGTGGCCTCCTCGTAGGCGGCCTCGCCGGCCTCGACGATCTCGGGGTCGCCCGATTCGAGCATCTCCTCGGCCTGCTGCACGAGCACGTTGCGGACGTACTGCATCGTGATGGTCGACGCGCCGCTCTCGACGCCGCCGCTCGCCACGTTCTGGAACACCGCGCGGACGGCCGCGAACGAGTCGACGCCCGCGTGCTCGTAGAACCGAGGGTCCTCCGTGGCGATGGCCGCGTCCTTCGCGCTCTGGGCGACGGCGTCCCAGCCGACCTCCTGGCGGTCCTGCGAGAAGAACTCGGCCATCTTGACCGGTTCGCCGCCGCGGGTGGCGTAGAGCTCGCTGGTCTGGGCCTGCTCGCCGATCTCGAGCGCCTCGGGGATCGTGTTGAACGCCCTGACCCCGAAGCTGGCACCACTGCCGGCTACGGCGATCACCGGTGTCACGAGCACGGTGACGAGCACACCGACCACGACCGAGAGCCCGGTCATGCCGGCGATCGCCCCGAGGGCGCCGCCCGTCCGGGACGCCCAGGAGGCGCCGTGTCCGTCGTCGCTCATGCGATCGCACCGATCGATGCGGCGGCCTGGCTGGGGGAGTCGAGTCGTCGTGTCATCGCCTCCGACCGTACGGTCCGGTCCGCCTCCCGGCGAAGTCCGCACAGGGCCCCGTCAGCACATTGTCAGCCGACCGTGATGCCTAGTCGGTCGACGGAGACGGCGCCGGCGACGCCCCGTCAGGCGGCGGGGCCGAGCAGCACGGCGGCCGCCGCGGCGGTCATCCCGACGATGAAGAACATCGTGCCGCCCTGCATCGTCAGCGACTTGTTGCGACTCGCGGTGGGCACGTCGACCTCGAGGATGGGGCAGCCCGACCAGCCGATCAGGCCGATGCTCAAGGCCACCAGGCCGAAGGCGGCCCAGAACAGGACGGCGAGTCCGGTCGGCAGCACGGTGGGGCGCCAGCCCGACGAGAGGAGGAGACCGAGGCTCACCGCGACGCTCCCGACGGCGGCCATGAACCAGTAGGTCCCCGTCCACATGATCCGCTGGACGTTGTTCTCGGGCGACATCAGGTCGTTCTGCACATTCTGCACGGAAGACATCTTGCGCCTCTTCGCGGCTCCCTGTGCACCACAGCCGTCGTCGACCGCCCGGGTCACTCCGTGAAGATCGCCCCGATCGGCTCGCGCTTCTCCTCCTGGAACCGATCCTCCGCCCGACCGAGCGCCCAGTACGCCGACACCGAGAGGGCCGCGCGATCGAGACCCCAGGCGTCCTGCACGATGGCCCGCGCCTCCTTCATGGCTCCGCGCTCGCCGTGGGCGAAGACGGCGACGGGGCCCTCGGGGGCGTCGAGCGCCGCGAGGGCGGCGACGAGCGGCGCCCCCGGGGTGGCGGTGCCGCCGCGGTGCAGCCAGCGCAGCTCGACTCCCGCCGGTCGGACGAGGTCGAGCTCGTCGTCGGCCGTGTCGACCTCGACGAGGGCCAGCCCGCGCGAGTCGGCGGGCATCGACTCGAGGGCCGACGCCACCGCGGGCAGCGCCGAGTCGTCCGCGAGCAGCAGGTGCAGCACCGCGGGGTCGTCGACCGGTGCCCAGAGACCGGCGGGCGTCGACATCTGCAGTCGATCGCCCGGCTGGGCCGTGAGAGCCCACGGCCCGGCCACGCCCTCGTCGCCGTGCACGACGAAGTCGATCGCGATGGTGCGCGTCGCCCGGTCGATCGACCGCACGGTGTAGGTGCGACGGACCGGCAGGTCGGCGGGTGCGAGCTCGGCCCGCAGCGCCTCGAGGTCGAACGGCGGCTGCAGACCGAGACCGGGGCGGGCCAGCAGCAGCTTGACGTAGCGGTCGGTCGAGGTCAGCGCGGCCTCGCCCGCCTCGACGAACCCGTCGAACGCCGGTCCGCCCAGGTGCACGCGCATCAGATGCGGCGACACGCGTTCGGTCCGGTCGACGACGAGCACGTGCTGCCGCCGGGCCGGGCGCCGAGGAGGCGCGGTGCCGGTCTCCGGAGTCGTCTCGCGCACGCGATCCCCTCCGATCAGTTCGCCGTGGCGTCCTCGAGCAGCGGGACGAGCTGATCGAGGGCGTACTGGCGGGAGAGCGAGGTGCCGAGCGAGTAGGCCGACGAGACGTCGCCGTCGATCACGATGTCGTGACCGGCCTTCACCGCGGGCAGCTGCTGCCACTGCGGGTCGTCGGTGATCTCGGTCGTCTCGATGAAGATCGGGAACGCGATGATCACGTCGGCGTCGATCACGTCGAGCTGCTCGGACGAGATGTCGACCGAGAAGCCGCCGGCGTTCGGGGTCAGAGCCGCGATCTCGGGGTTCTGGTCGAAGCCGAACTCCTCGAGCAGGTCGACGCGCTCGGAGCCCTCGATGTAGGCGCCCCAGCCCTCGCTGGTCTTCGTGGCGGCGGTCACGGTCAGGTCGTCCCACTCGGGGTGGGCGTCGGCGACGGCCTCGACGGCCGACTCGCTCTCGGCGACGAGACGGTCGCCCTCGGCCTCCTCGCCGAGGGCGGTGGAGACGAGGTCCATCTGGTCCTCGAAGTCGGTCAGGTAGTTCTCGCCGCCCTCGGGGACGCCGATGGTCGGCGCGATGCCCGAGAGGCGGTCGTAGCGCGCCTGGTCGCCGGAGCTCTTCGTGTCGAGGATGAGATCGGGTTCGAGCGCCGCGATGGCCTCGTACGAGGGCTCGAGCGTGCCGATGATCTCGGGCGGGGTTTCGTAGAGACCCTGCGCCCAGGGGCCGACGCCGTCGTTCTCCTCGCCGAAGGCGAGCCAGTCGGAGGCGCCGACGGGCTGGACGCCGAGCGCCAGGGCCGTCTCGGCGTCGCCCCAGCCGAGCGCGACGACGCGCTGCGGCTTCTCGTCGACGGTCACGTCTCCGAAGGCGGTCTCGACCGTGACGGGGAATCCGGCGCCGCCGGCGGTCGACCCTCCGTCCGAGTCGGTGTCGGAGTCGGAGTCGGCCGAGCACCCTGCGAGCGAGAGGGCGGCGACGGCGATGACGGAGGCGAGCGTGAGTGACTTGCGCATGGATTCCTTGCGTGGGGAAGGGGTGGGCGATCAGACGGGGGCGGACCCTCGACGGGGTCTCAGGTGAGGGTAGCCTAAGCTAATCCGCATGGCGACGTCCGAGATCCACGGGGTCGACCGCGGTCAGCGGCCGGCCGGCGGCGTCCGCCGACGCCGCACCCGCCTGCTCGCCCTGGTGATCGCCGTCCTCCTCCTCGTGCTCGCCGCCGTCCTCGGGCTGGCCGTCGGGGCTCGACCCGTGGCCTTCGACGAGGTGGTCCGCATCATCGTCGGCGCCGCGTCGCGCGACTCCGCCGACGCCGCCGCGGTGCTCGACCTCCGTCTGCCCCGAACGGTCGCCGCCATCGTCGCGGGGGCGGGTCTCGGGGTGGCCGGTGCCGTCGTCCAGGCGGTGACCCGCAATCCCCTGGCCGACCCGGGCATCCTCGGGGTCACCTCGGGCAGCGCCTTCGCCGTCGCCCTCGCGGTCGGCGTCTTCGGCGTCTCCGCCGCGAGCGGCTGGGTCTGGTTCTCGCTGGTCGGGGCCGGTCTCGCGACGGTCGCGGTCTCGCTCATCGGCGGAGCGGGCCGAGGAGGCGGTGGTCCGGCCCGTCTGACCCTCGCCGGTCTCGCGCTCGGCTCCGTCCTCGCAGGCATCACGTCGTCCATCGTGCTGTCCGACCCCCGCCGGTTCGACGCCGTCCGCGCCTGGGAGGTCGGCTCGCTGGCCGACCGCGGCTGGGAGCCCGTGCTGACCGTCGCCCCCTTCGTCGCCGTCGGCCTCGTCGTCGCCCTCGTCGCCGCCCGGCCGCTCGACGCCGTCTCGCTCGGCGACGAGCACGCCGCGTCGGTGGGGGTCTCGGTGCCGACCGTGCGGGTGCTGTCGCTGATCGTCGTCACGCTCCTCGCCGGAGGCGCGACCGCGATCGTCGGGCCCATCGCGTTCGTCGGCCTGATCGTCGCGCACACCGCCCGAGGTCTGGTCGGGCCGAGTCAGCCGTGGATCACCGGACTCTCGGCCCTGCTCGGGCCGGCGCTGCTGCTGCTGGCGGACGTCCTCGGTCGCGTCGTCGCGCCTCCCGGGGAGCTCGCCGCCGGGCTCGTGACCGCCGCCGTCGGGGCCCCCGTGCTGATCGCCATCGCCCGTCGACGCCGGGTGGGCGGATCATGACCGCCCTGAGCCCCCGCCCCCGCCGCGTCGCGACGGCACGGGATCGGCGCCGCATCGCGACGATCGCGCTCGCCGTCGTGGCCCTCGTCGTGGCGATCGTCGCGCTCGGCATCGGCGACTACCCGCTCAGCCCGATCGAGGTCGTCCGCGCCCTGTCCGGCGGCGACGGCTTCGCGTCGACCATCGTGCTCGGCTGGCGACTGCCGCGCGTGCTCGCCGCCCTCGTCTTCGGCGCCGCGCTCGGCGTCTCGGGCGCGATCTTCCAGTCGCTGACCCGCAACCCGCTCGGCTCGCCCGACGTGATCGGCTTCTCGACCGGCGCGTACACGGGCGCGATCGTCGTGATCGTCACAGGGGCGTCGTCGACGCTCGGCACGGCCGGAGGCGCCCTCGCCGGAGGGCTGCTGACGGCGCTGATCGTGTATCTGCTGGCCTACCGCGGCGGGGTGCAGGGCCTGCGGCTGATCATCGTCGGCATCGGCGTGACCGCGCTGCTGCACTCCGTCAACAGCTGGCTGCTGCTGCGGGCGCAGAACGAGGTCGCCCTCACCGCGTCGTTCTGGGGCGCCGGGTCGCTCGCGCTCGTCGGCTGGGCGCAGCTCGTGCCCGCCCTCGTGCTCATCGCCGTGCTGACCCCTCTCGTGATGATGCTGTCCCGCCCGCTGCGGCAGCTCGAGCTCGGCGACGACGCCGCGCGGTCGCACGGCCTCGGGGCCGAGGGGGCGCGGCTGGCCCTGGTCGTCGTCGGGGTGGCGCTCACGGCCGTCGTGACCGCGAGCACCGGGCCGATCGCATTCGTCGCGCTCGCCGCCCCCCAGCTGGCCCGGCGTCTCGTCCGGTCGGCGGGCGTGCCCCTCGTCGCCGGAGCCCTCACGGGCGCCGTCCTGCTGCTCGTCGCCGACCTGGTGGCGCAGCACATCACGTCGAGCCCGGTGCCGGTCGGGCTCGTCACACTCGTCATCGGCGGGGTCTACCTGATCACGCTGCTCGTCGGAGAGAGTCGGAGGTCCGTGTGACCGAGAGAACCCCCACCACCGCCGCCGCTGCTGGCGGATCCGGCGCCGCGCCCGTCGCTCCGTCGCCGCGTCTGGTCGCCCGGTCCGCGCACCTCGCCTACGACCGGCGGACGGTCAGCGAGTCCGTCGACGCCGAGATCCGCGACGGCTCGTTCACGGTGATCGTCGGGCCGAACGCGTGCGGGAAGTCGACTCTCCTGCGGGCCTTCGCGCGCCTCCTGAAGCCCCGGTCGGGGTCGGTGCTGCTCGACGGGCGCGAGCTCGCGTCCGTCCCGCCGAAGGAGGCGGCCCGCACGGTGGGGCTGCTGCCGCAGACCTCGACCGCCCCCGAGGGCATCACCGTGGCCGAGCTCGTGTCGCGCGGGCGCTACCCGCACCAGGGGCTGTTCCGGCAGTGGACGGCGGCCGATCGCGAGGCCGTCGACGCCGCTCTCGTCGAGACCGACCTGACCGGGCTGGTCGACGTGGCGGTCGACGAGCTCTCGGGCGGCCAGCGGCAGCGCGTCTGGGTGGCGATGGCGCTCGCGCAGCAGACCCCCGTGCTGCTGCTCGACGAGCCGACGACCTATCTCGACATCGCGCACCAGTACGACCTGCTCGACCTGTTCGCCCGACTGCACCTGCAGGGGACGACGGTGGTCGCGGTGCTGCACGACCTCAACCAGGCGGCGAGGTACGCGACCGACCTGATCGTGATGAAAGACGGCGACGTCGTGGCGACCGGCGCACCCGCCGACGTGCTCACCGAGCGGCTCGTCGCCGACGTGTTCGACCTGCCCTGCCTGATCGTGCCCGACCCCGTCACCGGCACCCCCCTCGTCGTCCCCCGCCGCCGCTGACCCCGCCGCCCCGGCCGCCGCCGCGCCCCTGCACCCGCGCCCCCGCGCGGCATCGAGGTGACGCAACGGGACCCCTGCACGCCGCACGATGCCCCTTCCGCGTCACCTCGATGCCGCCGCCGACACGGCCGGAGGGAATGGCCTAGGTTCGTACGGGCGTTGCACCCCCAGGGTGATCCGCCCATCGAGACCGCGCCCCGGGCGCAGAGGAGACATCGTGACCCAGCCCAAGATGAACGTCGAGTCGTTCAACCTCGACCACCGCACCGTCGCGGCCCCCTACATCCGTGTCGCCGATCACAAGACGCTCCCGAAGGGCGACACGATCACCAAGTTCGACGTGCGCTTCACGCAGCCGAACGAGGCGCACCTCGAGATGCCCGCCGTGCACTCGCTCGAGCACCTCTTCGCCGAGCACTCGCGCAACCGCTCGAACGACGTCATCGACTTCTCGCCGATGGGCTGCCAGACCGGCTTCTACCTGATCCTGCAGGGCACCCCCGAGATCGACGACGTCATGTCGCTCGTCGAGGGCACGCTGACCGACATCACGACGGCGACCGAGGTGCCGGCCGCGAACGAGACGCAGTGCGGCTGGGGTGCGAACCACTCGCTCGAGGCCGCACAGAAGGTCGCTCGCGGGTTCCTCGCGGCCCGCGACCAGTGGTCGACCGTCACCCGATGAGCCGGGGCGCAGCCGTCCCGCCGATCATCGTCGTCGTCGCGATGAGCGACGAGGCCCAGCCGTTCGTCGACCGCGCCTCCCGGGTCGACGAGCCCGTGGCGGTCGGCGGTTCGCTGCAGCGCGTCGTCGAGATCGACGGGGTCGAGCTGCTGCTCGTGCAGGGCGGCATCGGCTTCGTCAACTCCGCCAGTGCGACGACGTCGGCCATCGTGCGGGCGGGCGCGCTCGACGGCGTCGTGCCGACCGTCGTCAGCGCGGGCACCGCGGCCGGCATGGGCCACGGGATCGAGATCGGCGACGTGGTCGCGGGCGCCGAGTACATCAACCTCGACGCCGATGCGCGCGTCTTCGGGTACCGCCTCGGTCAGGTGCCGGGCATGCCGGCCAGCTTCCACGCCGACGCCCACCTGATGGAGGCGGCCCTCGCCTGCGGGACGTCCGTCGCGTCCGAGGCCGGCTGGGCCGTGCGCCCCGGCCTGATCGCGTCGAGCGACGCGTTCATGACCGCCGACCGGGTGGTCGGCGTCCGCAGCGCCTTCGCCGACGTGGTCGACGTCGACGCGGTCGACATGGAGTCGATGGCCATCGCGCAGACCTGCCACGTCTATCGCGTGCCGTTCGTCTCGGTACGCGGCGTCAGCGATCTCGCGGGGCCCGACGCCCACGACGTGCACGACGAGAACCTCGCCCTGACGGCCGGGCGCTCGGCCGACGTCGCCTTGGCGTTGGTGCGGGGCCTGGCGGGCCGCTGACCGGCGGCGTCCGCTCACGCGCCACAGGGCACGAAGGAGGCGCGGGTCGGGTCGACCCGCGCCTCCTCGGCTCCCTCGTTCGGGGGACACCGTCGACCTCTGAAGTGCCCACTGTGCACGAAGTCCCCACGAACCTATGTTCTCCCTAAGAGTTTTCTCGGATGAACGACAGGGGTCCACTTCGTGAAGAAACGCCACGTCAATGCGATCGGGGGAGTGGCGTTCGCGTCGCTCCTCGTCGCCTCGCTCGCCTCGCCGGCCGGCGCCGCTCCCACCACCGGGTCCGCCGCCGGGCCTTCAGCCGCCGCGGCATCCGCCGCCGCCGCGGCACCCGGTGCCGACGGTCAGCTCTCGCCCCGCAGCAGAGACGATCGTCCCGATCCCGCCGCCGAGGCCCAGCGCGAGCTGAACCGCGAGGCGGTGGCCCAGGTGATCACCGGTCAGGCCGAGCCGCAGCAGCGGAGCGCGCGCAGCGACAGCGAGTCGGTCGAGATCAAGCCGGGTCAGTGGGCCCAGTACGGCGTCGAGTCGAGCGACCAGATCCTGTCGTTCCTCGTCGACTTCGGCGACGAGGTCGACCCGCGCTACGCCGACGCGCCGGCCGGCCCGATCCACAACGAGATCGCCCAGCCCGACAGGGCGAACGACAACTCCACGTACTGGACCAACGACTTCAGCCGCGGCCACTACCTCGACATGTTCTTCGACCAGCAGGGCGAGTCGCTGAAGGGCGTCTACGAGGAGATGTCGAGCGGCCGGTACACGGTTGACGGCGACGTCAGCGACTGGGTCACCGTGCCGTACTCGTCGGCCAGCTACGGCGAGACCGAGAGCCAGACGGACATGACCCGCTTCGTGCAGGACACCGCCGACGCCTGGTACGACGACCAGATCGCGCGCGGAAAGACTCCCGCGCAGATCACCGAGTACCTGCAGACCTTCGACCAGTGGGATCGCTACGACTACGACGCCGACGGCGTCTTCGACGAGCCCGACGGCTACATCGACCACTTCCAGGCCATCCACGCCGGCGAGGGCGAGGAGGCGGGCGCCGACTCGAGCGCCATCTGGTCGCACCGCTGGGCGGTCGGTCAGGACGCGGAGGGCACGGCTGGCCCCGCGGTCAATCCGTTCGGCGGAGTGAAGATCGGCGACACCGACTTCTGGGTGCGCGACTACACGACCGAGCCCGAGAACGGCGGCCTCGGCGTCTTCGCCCACGAGTACGGTCACGACCTGGGTCTGCCCGACCTCTACGACACCAGCGGCGGCGAGAACGGCACCGGTTTCTGGACCCTCATGAGCTCCGGCTCGTGGCTGAGTCACGGCGACGGGGCGATCGGCACGACCCCGAACCAGATGGGCGCCTGGGAGAAGCTGCAGCTCGGCTGGCTCGACTACGAGATCGCGGTGGGCGGCCCGAAGGCGGCGAAGTCCACGCACCAGATCGGCCCGTCGTTCCACGCCACGAAGAAGCCCCAGGCCGTCGTGGTCACGCTGCCCTTCGACAAGAAGGGGAACGCTCGCTTCTATCTCGCCGAGAACCGGCAGTACGGCGGCTACGACGACACCCTGCGCACCGGTCCGTACAACTTCGGCTGGCTCGAGTCGCAGCCCGACCGCGTCGAGCACTTCCCGTATCAGGACGGCCTCAGCATCACCTACTGGGACTCCGCGCAGTCGGACAACAACACGGCGCAGCACCCCGGTGCGGGGCTCGCGTTGCCGGTCGACGCGAACCCGACGGCGCTGACCTGGTCGGACGGCTCGGTCGCCCGCAACCGGATCCAGAGCTTCGACGCCACGTTCGGCATCCAGCGCACCGACCCGATCACGCTGCACCGCGAGCTCGGCGGCGCGTCGCTGACGATGACCGCGCCGGCGCGACCGGCGGTGTCGATGTTCGACGACAGCGACCCGCTCGCGTACTACGACGCGTCGAACCCGCAGGGCTCGGTCAAGGTCGCCGGGTCGGGAACGACCATCCAGGTGCTGCAGAGCAACAAGCAGGGGATGATGACCCTCCGCGTCGACTGAGCGCACGCGGGAGACATGAAGGAGGCGCGGGTCCAGTGGACCCGCGCCTCCCGTCGTCCGTCGACTCAGCTGGTGGCGCCGCGGTGCAGGTGCTCGATCAGCTGCGCCTTCGTCGCCCGCGACACCCCGGAGAGCCCGGCCTCGCGCGCGAGGGCGCGCAGCTGCACGAGCGTCATCGCGGTGAGGTCGCGAGACGGGTCGATCGCGGTGTCGTCGGCGACGGTCTCGTCGACGGTGACGACCGGGGGAAGCGGCGGGACGAAGATCGACGACGCGACGGGGGCGGTCTTCGAAGGCTTGTCGGACTTGTCCTTCTTGTCAGTCTTCTCGGACTCGCCCTTCTCGTCGGACTTGCCCTTCTTGTCGGACTTGCCCTTCTTGTCCGTCTTGCCCTTCTCGTCGGACTTGCCCTTCTTGTCCGATTTGCCCTTCTTCTCCGACTTCGTGAGTTCGTCGAGAGACGGGGTCGGCGCGACGACGGTCTTCTCGTCGCCCTTCGACTTCTTGTCGTCGTGCTTGCGGGCGACGGCGTCGCGTTCGGCGCGCAGCGAGGCGACGGTCTCGTCGTCGAGGAAGTCGACGAACGGGTTGGGCTGCCCGGTCTTGTCGGCGACGATCGACGTGTAGGCGGCGGCCGCGGAGCGGACCTTCGCCGTCGCACGACCAGCGCGTTTGGACGATGTCGGTCGCTCCGCGGTCACTGCCGCGTGCTTCTCGAGGGCGTCGACGAGATCTCTGAGGGCTGTCTTGATCTTTTTGCTCACTCCGACATTGTCGACCCTCGAGGTGTACGCACAACCCCCTCATGCCTTTCCGGCGCCCGACCGATCCGCCGGCGGGAGTCGAGGAGTCCGCTCAGTCGGAACGCGGAGCGTCCTCGACCACCGTGCGGTCGGCGCCGAATCGGCGGTCGAGCACCTCCGCACTGGCCGAGCCGGCGAGGAACCCGCGGAGCACCGCGACGAGCCCGGCCAGGTCGTCGCCCGAGGTGCGACCCTGCACGTCGTCCATCCCCGCGTCGACCGCCCGCACGTGCGGCACGAGCGCGCGGCCGTCGTCGGTGAGGCTGAGGACGACGGCGCGACGGTCGTCGGGGCTCGTCTCGCGTGCGACGAGCCCACGGCGGACCAGCGCGTCGACGATCCGGCTCGGGCTGCCGGTCTCGCAGACGATCAGCTCGCCCAGGGCCTTGAGCGTCAGGGGGCCGGAGTCGTCGAGCACCCCGACGACCTCGGCCTGCGAGGGCGTCAGCCCGACGGGAGCCAGCGCGTCGGCCACGGCTCGGTTGCCTTCGCGCTGGGCGGCGAGCACGAGGTAGCGCAACTCGGAGGGGGCCAGCTCGGCTCGGGGTCCGCCAGAGGATGTCACGACACGAGATTACCGCCCGCCGTCTGGGGCTGCGATCGACGTTGACGACTCCGCGCCCCGAAGACGCCCGGGCCGATGGCCCGCAGCACGGACGGCAGCACGATCGTGCGGATGACGACGGCGTCGAGGGCCACCGCGATCGCCAGCCCCAGGCCGATCTCGCGCACGATGCTGATCTGCCCGGTCATGAACGCGAGGAAGACGACGATCATGATGAGGGCGGCGCTGTTGATCATGGGTCGGGTCGCCCGCAGCCCGTCGGTCACCGCCGAGCCGAAGACGGCCCCGCGCTCGTAGGTCTCGGCGATCCGGGCGATGATGATCACCATGTAGTCCATGCTCAGCCCGAACATCACGGCGAAGAGCAGGACGGGTGTGACGGAGTTCAGCGGCACGTCGCTCGTGAGCGACTGCACGAGGGTGAGCGCCCCGAGGCTCGCCCCGACGACGAGCGCGTTGAACGCGAGCGCCAGCAGCGAGAGCGTCACGGATCGGAACGCCACGATCAGCAGCAGGAACGTCGCGACGAACACGAGGACGGCGATGGTCGGCAGCGAGTCGACGAGCGTCTCGTCGAAGTCGAGCCCCTGGGCGGTCGCCCCGGCGACCGCGACGGTCGACGACGAGCCGAGCTCGTCGGGCAGCTCGTCGCGGATCTCTCGGACGAGGTCGTGCGCCTCGACCGAGTCCGGTCCGTCGTCGGTGGTGACGAGGAGGCGCGCGACCGTCCCCGCGGAGCCCTCGGCCCACAGCGCCCCCAGTTCGGCGGGAGCCTCGTCGCTGGCCAGCAGCGCGGGGAGCAGCGCCGGGTCGATCCCGGAGGTGGTGACGCTCGTGACCGAGGCGACGTCGGCGTGCTCCTGCAGCAGGCGGCTGGCCTTCGCGACGTCGTCGACGAGCTCCGATGCGTCGTCCGCGCCGATGACGACCTGGAGCGGGAACAGGTCGTCCACGCCGATCCGGGCCGCGGCCACGTCGAGTCCGATGCGAGCGGGGTCGTCTTCGGGGAGGACGGTGGCGCTCGCGACCGGCGACTGCAGCGAGAGGCCGAGGGCCGGCGACGACACGGCGAGCAGCCCCACGACGCCGACGAGGGCCACGACGGCCGACATCGCGCGGGTCGGGCTCGGGCGACCGCGCATGCCGGTGCCGGTGCCGGTGCCGGTGCTCGTCGAGTCGGCGGCGGTGGAGCCGGACGCCCGGCGAGGTCGACGGCTGGGCAGGGGGACGCGACCCCAGTCGATCCGACGACCGAGGAGGATGAGGAGCGACGGCAGGACGGTGTGCGTGAGAACCAGCGCCACCGCGGTGACGATCATGCCGCCCAGGGCGATGCTCGTGAAGGCCATGACGCGGGGGACGAGCAGGGCGGCCAGGGCCACGATGACCGCGGCGCCGGAGAACAGCACCGAATGACCCGCGCGGGCCATCGCGACGTCGACGGCGTCGCGCACGCTCCGACCGTGGCTCAGCTCTTCGCGGAATCTCTTCACGATGAACAGCGAGTAGTCGACGGACACCGCCAGGCCGATCATCGAGACGATGTTCGAGTACAGGTTCGAGACGTCGGTCTCGCGGGCGATGAGGTAGCCGACGCCCAGGGCGATCGCGAGCGACGAGCCGGCGATGAGCAGGGGCACGACGGCCGCGGCGACCGAGCGGAAGACGATGAGGAGGACGATGATCAGCACGGGGAAGACGATCAGCTCGGCCCGGAGGGCGTCCTCCTTCGAGTGGGCGTTCAGCTGGTAGTCGAGTGCGGGTTGACCCGTCACGTAGCCGTCGACGCCGCCGGCCAGGTCGGAGACGCCCTCCTGCAGGTCGGGGGTGAGGTTCTGAGCGACGGTGTTGTCGCCGTCGAAGCCCGCGGTGATCACGACCGTCCGGCCGTCGGCGGACGCGTAGTCGGGTCGTTGCCCGGGTGTCGTCACCGAGACCGCTCCATGCTCGGTGAGCAGCGCCGTCGTCTCGTCGATCGCGGCGGGGGAGATGGCGTCGTCGCCGTCGAGCACCACGACGACCTGGTTGGGGGCGTCGCCGAAGTCGCGTTCGATGCCCGCCTGGGTGACCAGCGCCTCCGCCCGGGGTGCGGTGAAGCCGCCGCCCGACAGGGCGCCGTCGAGCTGGAGGGCGAGGGCCGCGGCGACCGCCACCAGGATCACCCACGCGGTGAGGACGAGGCGAGGTGCTCGCCGGAGGGGATGGTTCGGTCGTGACATGGCGGTCTCCCGTCGAGGGCGTCGGACGACGCCGGTAGATGATGGAACATGCATGTTGTATCACGTAGCGGGTCCGACGTCGATTCGAGGCTCGAGGCCGATAGATGTCTCGACATTTGTTGTGGAGTCATACATCTGACATTCTGGCTGCTGGCACAGCCCGCCACGCGACACATCACCTCACGAGGAGCACCATGACCCTGCAGACCGAGACCCCCGACGCACCGCCCGCCGCCATCGGCGCCGCGCCCCTGAGCGACGCCCGAGCCGCCATCGACGCCATCGGCCGCGGCGAGATGGTCGTCGTGGTCGACGACGAGGACCGCGAGAACGAAGGCGATCTCATCGTCGCCGCCGAGCACGTCACACCCCAGATCGTGAACTTCATGATCACCCACGGTCGCGGCCTGGTCTGCCTCGCGCTCGACGAGGGGCGCGCGGCCGAGCTGCGACTCGACCCCATGGTCGAGAAGAACGAAGACCACCAGTCGACCGCTTTCACGGTGTCGATCGACGGCACACCCGCTCACGGCGTCACCACGGGCATCTCCGCCTCCGAGCGGGCGACCACCATCCACCTCGCCGTGTCGGGCGACGCTAACGACCTCGCCCGACCCGGGCACGTGTTCCCGCTGATCGCCCGCCCCGGCGGGGTCCTCGAGCGACCCGGCCACACCGAGGCGTCGGTCGATCTCGCCCGTCTGGCCGGGTGCGCGCCCGCCGGCGTCATCGTCGAGATCATCGGGGTCGACGGCGAGATGCTCCGTCTCGACGCCCTGCGCGAGTTCGCGGCCGAGCACGGCCTCGTGCTGACGAGCATCGCGGAGCTCGTCCGCCACCGCGCCGACGAGGCTCGCACTGAGCAGGGTCGCGACTGATGCTGGCCCTCCGCGTCATCCGCGGGGCGACCCGGTCGGTGGTGTGGCGCATCGTCCGACGGCGCATCGGCAGCGTCGAAGGGCTCGAGAACATCCCGCTCGACGGTCCGCTCGTCGTCGTCCCGAACCACGCCAGCTACTTCGACCACTTCGTCGTCCAGGTGGTGGTCCAGACCCTCCGGGGCCGTCCTGTCTGGTTCCTCACCAAGCGCGAGAGCTTCGCCCGGCCGTTCCCTCGTCTGTGGGCGACGGCCTGGTACGGCATCCCGGTCGACCGCGACGTCCCCGGGCCCGACACCCTCCGCGAGGTCCGGCGGGTGCTCGGCTCGGGCGACGGGCTCTGCGTCTATCCGGAGGGCACCCGCGGAGACGGCGGTCCGATGCGCGAGTTCAAGCCCGGGGCCTTCCGATTCGCCCTCGCCCACGGGGCGCCCATGATCCCCATCGGTCTGCACGGCACCGCCGACGTGCTCCGCAAGGGCGACCGGTGGTTCCGACGAGGTCGCGTCGACGTCGTGATCGGCGCGCCCCTCGAGGTCGACTCCACACTGACGAAGCCCGAGGCGGCGCAGGCCCTCGCCGGGTCGAGCCGGGCGGTTGTCGAGTCGCTCGTGGCCCGGGCGGCCCGGAACGCAGCGCGTTCGTCGGCGATCCCCGTGCCGCCCGCGGCCGACGCCGTCGACGCCTCCATCGTCCGCCAGCTGACGGACGACGGGCGGATCGCCCCCGCGGTGCTCCGTCGACTGCGCATGCTGACCACCGTGGTCGGCACCGTCGAGCGTCGGGGTCTCGACCTGCGGACGCAGCGGATCCGACTCGCGGCTCTCCGGGCGACCCGGTGGCGGGGGCCGGTCCGTCTCGTGGTCGCGATGGTGATCCGCGGACGCCTCGCGCGCCTCCTCGGCGAGGCCCCCGCCCATCCGCTGGCCAACTACCTGCTGGGTCGATGGTGTCTCGCCGTGCCGACGGCCCTCGGCGGCGGCGCCGAGCGGGCGCTCGAACGGTTCGCGGTCGCCGCGGCCGACGCCGCCGACCCGACCCGCACCGCCATGGCCTCGGCCGAGGCCCTGCAGCGGCTCGGTCGGCATCGGCAGGCGCTCGAGCAGCTGCGACGGGTCGTGGCCGAGACGCCGACGCAGCACCCGCACCACGCGTCTCGGGTGCGCCGGGCCGAACGCCTGGTCGGCGAGCTGCGGGGGGCCGCGACGTGATGCCCGTCGTGCATTCGGCCAGCCGCTCGATGCGGCGTCGCCCGGCGGACGTCCTGCGGGTGCTCGTCGAGGTCTCGGCCGTCGCCGACTGGAACCCGGCGCTGTCGTCCGTCACCGCGCCTCCTGGGCCCGCGACGATCGGCCGGGCGTACCCGATCCGGATCCGAGGGCTGGTCGGCGGCCACATCACGTACCTCGAGACCGGGCCGGCACGAGTCGCCTACCGTCTCGTGGCCCCCGGCGCCGACGAGCTCGGCGAATGGCGGATGGACAGGGTGCCGGGCGGCACCCTCGTGTCGCATCGGATGGAGCACCGCGGCGCCGTGCTCCGCCTGATGCGGCGGGCGTTCGAACCCGTGCCGTCGTGGCGGCTCGAGAGGCTCGACCAGACGGCGGGCGACGCACGCGCCGGCTGATCGGTCTCCGGGGCGGCCGCCCGGCTCACGTCGACCGGCCGCCTCGGATCGGCCGAGGCGATCAGACCGGGGCGATCAGACCGGGACGACCGCCACGGCGGCGGGGACGAACGAGACGAGCACCTCGGTGCCGATCGGGCGGCCGACCTCGGGGCGGTGGTCGAGGGTGAGCACCGTGCCGGGGTCGGTCCGCACGGTCGTCCGCGAGACCGCTCCTCTGAACGACACCGACTCGACCGTGCCGGCGATCGCGTGCGGATCGTCGGTGAAGACGACGTCCTCCGGGCGGACCCAGGCCCAGACGGCGCCGTCGGCCGGCGACCCGACCGCCTCGATCTCACGGCAGCCCGGCAGGCGCACGCGCCCGTCGACAACCTCGGCCCGCACCCGGTTGCTCGTGCCGACGAACTCCGCGACGAACGCCGACGACGGCTCGCGGTAGAGCTCCTCGGGGGTGCCGATCTGCTCGATCGACCCGGCCCGCATGACGGCGACGCGGTCGGCGACGGCGAGCGCCTCCTCCTGATCGTGGGTGACGAACATCGTCGTGATGGCGAGCTCGCGCTGGATCCGACGGATCTCATCGCGCAGATGCACCCGCACCTTCGCATCGAGGGCACTGAGCGGCTCGTCGAGCAGCAGCACGCGGGGCCGGGTGACGAGGGCCCTGGCCAGGGCGACGCGCTGCTGCTGCCCGCCCGAGAGCTGGTGGGCGTAGCGCTCGCCGAGGTCGCCGAGGCCGACCAGCTCGAGCATCGAGCGCGCACGGCTCGTGCGCTCCGTGCGCCCGACGCGGCGCATCCGGAGACCGAACTCGACGTTCTGCAGCACCGTCAGATGCGGGAAGAGCGAGTACGCCTGGAAGACCATGCCCACGTCTCGGCGATGGGTCGGCACGCCGACGACATCGTCGCCGTCGATGGTGATGCTGCCGCTCGTCACGCTCTCGAGACCCGCCAGGCCCCGCAACGCGGTGGTCTTGCCGCAGCCGCTCGGCCCGAGCACGGCCACGAGCTCGCCTGGTCGCAGCGACAGCGAGACGCCGTCGAGGGCGCGGTGCCCCGAGAAGTCTTTGACGACCGAGCGGAACTCGACGGCCGCGCCAGCGCGCCGGTCGACGTCGATCGGGGCGGTGAGGGTGGCGGTCACGAGCGGGCCTTTCGAGCGGGCGGAGCAGGAGGAGCAGAGGGAGCGAAAGCGACAGGCGCGGCGCGCGTGACGGCACCGGCAGCAGCACCGGCGGGAGACGCGGCGCCTGCCGAGACCGCGGGCGAGGCGCCCGGCCCGCGAGTGCCGACGCGCCCGATCACGACGAGCAGTGCGAACGCGAAGCCCAGCGCCAGCAGGGCGAAGATGACCGCGGCGTACGGGTCGCTCCGCGAGACCTGCACCAGGGCCGTCTGCAGCGTCACGCGGTTGAGCAGCGACGCGATGGTGAACTCGCCGAGCACGACGGCGACGGTGATGAACGCGGCCGCGAGCAGCCCTCGGCGCAGCGACGGCACGACGACGCTCACGGCGATGTGCGCCCAGCCGGCCCCGAGGGTGCGGGCCGCTTCGGTGAGGGTGCGCAGATCCGTCCCGGCGAGGTCGGACTGCACGGCCCGGTAAGCGTAGGGCAGCACGGTGATCCCGTAGGCCAGCGCGAGCGTCCAGGCGCCCGACCCGGCGATGCGCGTCACCACCGAGTAGACCGGCGCGAGTCCGACGACGAGCACGATGGCCGGCACCGTGATCGGCACGAGGCAGACGAGCTCGAGCGGGCGCGCGAGTCGCGGGTAGCGGAGGTGCACGAGCACCATGGCGGGCACGAGCAGCGCGAGTACCAGCAGTGCGGCGACGATGGCCAGCACCAGCGAGTTCGTCACGCCCTCGACGAGGTTGCGATACGCCCGCTCGTTCTCGGGGTCGACGATCGCGAGCCAGTGGTTCAGGTCGTGCCCGCTGCCGTCGGCGCTCCGCAGCGAGAACGCGACCATCGCCGCGATCGGCACGGCGAACACCAGCCCGACCACGCCGAGCGCGACCCTCCGCGCCGTCGTCGAAGCGCGGCTGGCAGGCCCGACCGCCGAGGGGGCGCGCCCCGAGGAGGCACGGGTCGACACGCCGACGCCGGTCACCGCTGCCACCGCTCGGTCCGACGCTGCAGCACCGAGTACAGCGACATCAGCACGACCATCACGACGACCATGCCGAGCGCGAGGGCTCCGGCGACGTTCTCGCGACCGAGCACCGTCTCGCTGACGAGCGCCGCGCGGATCTGCAGCGGCACGATCTGGGCGCCCTGACTGATGATCGCTGCGGCGGTCGCGTACGACGAGAACGCGTTCGCGAACAGCAGCAGCAGGCTGCCGACGAATGCGGGCGTGAGCACGGGCACCACGACGCGGGCGAAGTGCTGCCACCCCGTGCCGCCGAGGGTGGCCACCGCCTCCTGCCAGTGCGGACGCAGTCCGGTGACGGCCGGCATGAAGGTGATCACCATCAGCGGCACCTGGAAGTAGATGTAGGGCAGCAGCAGGCCGGGCACCTGGTAGAACCAGACCCCGTCGGCGAAGACGTCGACGCCGAAGCGGGTCAGCAGCAGCTGCGTGACGACCCCCTGGATGCCGATCGTGGCCGTGAAGGCGAACGCGAGCATGACGCCGCCGAACTGGGCGAGGACGCTGGCCGCAGAGTCGACGAACCCGCGCACGAGCCCGTCGGGGCGGAGGGCGGTGAGGCCCCAGCAGACGACGGCGCCGAGCACGGCGCCGACCACGGCGGTCACGCCCGAGACCAGCGCCGAGCTGCCGAACGCGCGCAGCACGCTGGGTTCGCCGAGCACGGCGATGTTGTCGAGGGTGAACCGGCCGTCGCCGTCGACGAAGCCGGTGCCGAGCGCCAGCAGGCACGGCAGCACCAGGAACGCCAGCACGTAGAGCGCGAACGGGGTCAGCCCCCACCACGCCGGCAGGCGGCGCCGGCCCCGGGGGGAGTCGGCGCCGCCGGAGGTCGAGGAGGCGCGGGTCGACGACTCCGCCCCTCTCGCCACGGTCGTCACGATCAGCCGATCACGGCGGCCCAGCGCTCGGCCAGGACCGCCGAGGCGGCCTCGGTCTGCTCGCTGGTGAACTGCACGGTGTCGGCGGGCTGCTCGCCGACCGCGTCGAGGGCGCCCTGGTCGACCGTGCCGGCCTCGACCATGGCGTCGAGTCGGACGGGGTAGGCGCCGGCGGCGAGGTAGAGGTTCTGGGCGGTGTCGCCCATGATGAACTCCTGCCACAGTCGGGCGGCCGCGGGGTGCGGGGCGTCGACGTTGATGGCCTGGTTGTAGTAGCTGGCGAGGGCCGTGCCGGGCAGCACGGCGGTCTTCCAGTCGCGACCGCCGGCGTCGGCCGCGGCGGCCAGGTTGTTGTAGCTCCAGTCGAAGACGACGGGGGTCTCGCCCGAGGCGATGGTGGCGGGCGTCGGGTCGGTCGGCAGGAAGTTGCCGGCGTCGTTCAGCTCGCCGAAGAAGTCGACACCGGGGGTGATGTCGTCGACGCTGCCGCCGTCCTGGAGGGCGGCCCACTGGATCGCTGCCGCTGCGGCGCCGGCCTGGGTCGGGTCGCCGTTCAGGGCGACCTTGCCCTTGTACTCGTCGCCGAGCAGGTCGTCGAGGCTGGTCGGCTCGGGCAAGGCGTCGGCGTCGTAGCCGATCGACATCAGACCGGTGTAGTCGTAGACCCACCTGCCGTCGGCGTCCTTGCGATCGTCGGCGATGTCGTCCCAGGTCGTCACCTTGTACGGCGCGAACTGGTCGAGGTTCTCGAGGGTGACGGCCGAGCCGAGGTCGAAGACGTCGGGGGCGCCGTCCTGCCCCTTCAGGTTCTGCGCCGCGGTGATCTCCTCGGCGCTCGACACGTCGGGGTTGTCCGAGTTGACGGTGATGTCGTACTCGTTCTCGAAGGCGTCGATGATCTCGCCGTAGTTCGCCCAGGTGTCGGGCAGCGCGATGACGTTCAGCTCGCCTTCCGCCTCGGCGGCGGCGACGAGCTGGTCCATGCCGCCGAAGTCCTCCGCGCTGGTGGCGGTGGCGGCGTCGGTGTCGCCCGCCGCGCCTCCTGAGCTCCCCGCGTCGGCGGACGAGCAGGCGGTGAGGCCCAGTGCCAGGGCGGCGAGGGTGGCGGCTCCGGCGAGGTGGCGCTTGGCGAGCATCGGGATCCTTCGGGTGCGGGGCCGAGGCTCGTCGCGGGGAGCGACGAAGGGGTGCCGGTCGACCCACGAGCACCGTAGGGAGGCGCGGCGACGGTGGGGATGCCGCCGCACGTCGCGCAGATGAACGGCAGGAGTCGTCCTAGCTCATGCATCACACGTATTAGCATGCGATATACGAATTCCTCTGGTAATATTTGACGCATTGTCACCGGGACCCGCCGGGCATGACACCAGGGGAGACCAGAACACATGACGAGAAGGACCGCACTCCGAGTCGGAGCAGTCGCGCTCGCCACGGCGACCGTGCTCGGCGGCATCGCCGACGGAGCGGCCGCTGCCGCGGACGCCTCGCCGGGCGACCCGTCGGTGAGGGCCTCGGGCAGCACGCCCGTCGTCATCGCCTCCGAATCCACCCGCCTCGTCGGGCCTCTCGCGATCGTCCAGAGCGAGACCCACGCCTTCGGCCTCCGAGCCGATCCCGACACCATGCGCACCGGCGGCGGCGGAACCCTCGCCGAGGCGCAGGCCGAGGCCGACTACTGGTCGGTGCCGGCCGTCGGCCAGGTCGGCCCGGTGCGTGGTGTCGGCGACAAGGCGGATCGCTGCCTGACCAAGGCGTCGCCGAGCAACGGCACGGTCACGATCGCGAGCTGCAACGCCTCCGCCCAGCAGGACTGGCAGTGGACCGACACGACCGAGCGGCAGGGCTTCTCGAAGGCGCTCTCGCCGTCGACCGCCACGGCACGGGCGATCGCACCGCGCGGTGCCGGCACCTACGTGCACGCCGTCGACGGGGCCTCGTACACGCGGCCGATGGCCCTCGACGGGGCGATGCTCGCCGAGCGCGAGATCACCGCGTCGGCCGTCGTCGACGCGATGGAGCGCTCGGCAGCGGTCTCGGGGGTCGCCTCCACGGGGTCGACGGTCTCGATCGGCGACGAGTCGGTCGTCGTCGGCGAGACCGGCGAGTACACGCTCACGCTGACCGATCTCGAGGTCGGCGTCACCTCGCTCGTGGTCACCCAGACCCTGCCGAACGACGAGGTGCACGGCACGACGACGCTCGATGTCGAGGTCCCGGCGGCCTCCGGCGAGTTCACCCCCGTCGAGCTGCCGTCGGCCGAGATCCCCCGCGGGCTGGACAGCGCGGTGACCGCCCAGGTCGAGACGACCGCCGAGCTGACCTCGATGGACTCGACGGTCACCTTCACGGCGCCGGCCGGGACGACGTTCGCCTCGGCCGATGATCGGCCGGTGGCCTACCTGCTGCCCGGGGCTCGCGACTGGCGCGAGTCCGCCTATCTGCGTCTGACCGGGGGCACCCCGTCGGCCGACGCGACCTCCCTCACCTACGACGCCGACACGACGAACGGCGGCTTCCGCCTCCCGGCCGGGTCCCGGCTGCGGTTCGAGGCCGTCGTGCGCACCCCGTTCGGCGTCGCCGACCAGGGCTCGCTAGGCCTCCTGCACTCCGGCACGGCGAACAGCGGGGCCTTCCACGTCTTCGGTCGCTCGGCGGTCTCGTTCGTCGACCGGTACCGCGACGGGACCCTCGACGACTTCGCAGACGGTGATCGCTTCACTCCGGGCGAGGTCGAGTTCACCGGCTCCGGGTTCCCCGGCGCGACGGTGACCATCGCACCGGCCTCGGGCGCCCCCGTCTCGACCGAGGTCCGCCCCGACGGGACCTGGCGCGCGGTGCGCTACCTGGGCAACGGCGCGTACACCCTGACCGTCTCGCACACCTCCTCCGAGGGTGAGAACACCATCGAGGGCATCCGTCTGTTCTCGAACGCCGTGGCCGAGGGCGACTTCACCCTGGCGTCTCCCTCGGACGGCGATGGTCACAGGGCACAGGGGTGGGTGACCTTCTCGGGCACGGGCACGACCTGGTCGAGGGTGTCGATCGCCGACGACTCCGCCATCGCCCCGACCACCGCGACCGTGCAGTACGACGGCTCGTGGACGGCACGGCGGTGGGTCGGCACCGAGCCGACCACGTTCACGGTGACGTCCTCCCGGGCCGACGTCGAGAACGGGTCCGAGACCGTCGCATTCAACACGGGTGTCACCGACCGGCCCTTCACGATCGACAGTCACTCCGACGGCGGCACCTTCACCCCCGGCGCGATCACCTTCTCGGGCACCGGATCCACCGGCGACACGGTCACCCTGACCGCGCCCGGCCTGGCCCCGCTGGAGGCGCGGGTCGACCTCAGCGGTCGCTGGTCGATCCAGAGGTGGCTCGGCAACGGCTCGATCGCCTTCACCGTGACCTACACGACGACGGGCGGGGAGTCGACCGAGCAGCAGCTCCGGCTCTACTCCGACCAGGTGCCGCAAGGAGAGCTGGTCGTGTCGGCCCCGGTCGACGGCGACGACCACTCGCAGGCCGGCTGGGTCACCTTCACCGGCACCGGCACGACCTGGTCACGCATCTCGATCGACGATGGCACCGGTACACCACCCTCGGTCGCCACCGTCCAGTACGACGGCTCGTGGACCGCGCGCCGATGGATCGGTGCCGGGCCCGTCACCGTCACGGTGACCAGCGCGCGCGCCGACGTCGAGAACGGCCGACACGAGATCCGCCTCGAGGCGGGCCGGTGACGCTCGGAACTCAGGCCGTCTCTGCTCCGCCCTCCTCTTCCCTCTCAGCTTCCCCTTCGGCGTGCCGCCCGGCTCGCCGCCACACGACAGAACGGACCACCATGCGCCGCACACTCCTCACCACCACCGCCGGCATCGCGTTCGCCGCGCTGGCCCTGACCGGCTGCACCAGCGGCACGACCGAGGCCGACGAGGCCACGCCGACCCCCGCCTTCTCGGAGACCGCCTCGGCCACGGACTTCCCGAAGCCGACCGGCGAGTGCATCGACGGCATCGCCACGTTCGTCGACAACGACACCGAGTACGAGCTGCCCGACGGCTGCGAGACCGTCGACATCATCGGCTCGGGCAACACCATCACGCTCGGCCCGGTCACGAACCTGATCCTCGAGAGCGACGGCAACACGGTCGACGTCGAGTCCGTCGAGACGATCAACAACCTCTCGTTCGGCAACACCGTCACCCACGGCGGCGACGCCCCCGAGGTGTCCACGGGCGCCGACGACATCGCCGTCAGCGCCCGATGACCCCGCGCCGACAGACCTCTCCCCTCACGCCGTCCCTCGACGGCCCGAAAGAAAGAACAGACCGCCACATGAAGAACAAGAAGAAGAACACCCCGGCGCAGCGCCTGGGCGCGGCCGCACTCGCGACGGCGACCGTCGTCTCCGGGCTCGCATTCGGCCCCGGGGCCGTCGCCGCTCCCGCTGCGTCCATGAGCGTCACCAGCGCGGACACCCCCGCCGCCGACGCCTCGACCGACGACTTCGGTTCGGTCTCGGCGCTCGAGGTCCCGGCCACGGAGCTGGTGCGTGGTGAGACCTCCGAGTTGAAGTTCATGGTTCGCAACACCCAGGAGCACGTGGGCTTCGCGCCGAAGGTGGTGCTGACCGCACCGGAGGGGACGACGTTCCCCGAGCAGGCGACGGCGTCGAGCCGGTACAAGGCCACGACCGCGGACGG
>NZ_JAXCWB010000016.1:0-29761 GCF_034045305.1 Frigoribacterium sp. CFBP9029 | reverse complement strand
GCCCTCGGTCCAGGTCTCGCGCACGACCGAGCCGACCTCGGGAGTCAGCACAAGCTCAGGCCACCAGGAGTCGCGCCCGTCCGGAAGCGCGCACCACAGTCCCTCCGCGGAGGACACCGATGCGACGGTGATCGACAGCGAGTCAGCGCACATGCTCAGACGCTAGTGCGTCTGCCCGTCACCGGTGCCGATGTGCCGGCCAACGATGGACTATCGCACACCTCCACGCGCGGGATCGTCCGCAGCCGCTCCCTAGTCACGCCTGGTCATCGCGGCGCACTCCGTCGACGATGCGGTCTGCGGCAGCGTGCAACATCGCAGGTTCCACACCATCGAGCAGCTGCGTCGATAGCCCGAGCACGAATGAGTGCACCATCATCGCTTCCACAGCGGGGTGGAGGTCGGCACGGGTCACGCCTGCAGTGAGCCCTCGACGAAGACATGCCTCGATGCGCGCTCGGTCCTCCGCGCGCCGCGCGGCCACGACGGACCTCGCAGCGATGTCGTCGTCCCCGTCCGCGCCGAGGGTCGCGGAGAGCGTGACGAGGCAGCCGCCCGGGTGGGCGGCGTCCGACTGCATGTCGATCGTTCCGTGCAGCATGGAACTGAGAGCCTCGAGTGGATCTCTCGTCAGGTCACCGACGAGCTCGCTCACTCGCCCGGGGCCAGCGGTGTAGTGCTCGACCGCGCGCTCGAACAAGCCTTCCTTCGAGCCGAAGGCACCGTAGAGGCTCGCCGATGAGAGCCCGGTCGCCGCACGTAACTGCGCGATGGATGACGCCTCGTACCCGTGGCGCCAGAACACCAGCATCGCCGCGTCGAGCACCTCATGCTCGACGAAGGCTCTTGGTCGTCCCTGCTGTGGCATCTTCACCCTTTCGGATCGGTCGATCCAGTTTGACACACCTGCCTCGACTCATCAGTATTGGATCGACCATTCCATAAAAAGAACAGAGTGATCGGTGTCCCACCCCCCAACCGAAACGACAGCCAGACAGCGACACCAGGACGAGCGCTCCCTCCCGGTACTGCCACTCGTCCTCATGGCACTCAGCGGGTTCATCATCATCATGACCGAGACGCTTCCAGCAGGCCTCCTACCCCAGCTCGCCGACGCGTTCGATGTCAGCGACGGGACCGCCGGCCAGCTGATCACGGTGTACGCACTCGGCACCGTCGTCGCAGCCATCCCCACGATCGCGCTGACCCGGGGGGCATCGCGCAAGCCGTTGCTCGTCATCGGGCTACTGGGCTTCCTGGTCGCCAACACGCTCACCGCGATCGCGCCGACGTTAGCGATCGCCCTCGTCGTGCGCTTCATCGCAGGCGCCTTCTCCGGCCTGATCTGGGGCATGCTCGCCGGCTACGCCCGCCGTATCGCCGCCCCCGAGCGCGCCGGACAAGCCCTCGCGATCGCAATGGCCGGCACGCCCATCGCCCTCTCCATCGGCACCCCGCTCGGGGCCTGGCTCGGTGCGACAGTCGGCTGGCGATGGTCCTTCGCCGCGGTCTCCGGGATCACGGTGCTCGTCGTCCTGCTCGTGCTCGCGCACGTGCCGAACGCGCCAGGTCAGCGTTCGAGCTCGAGACTCCCCCTCGGCCGTGTACTCGTGATCCCCGGCGTCGCCGTGGTCCTCGCTGTCGTATTCACCTGGATGCTCGCGCACAACCTGCTCTACTCCTACATCGCCCCTTACCTCGCCGGCACGAGCACCGGCATCCGCCCCGATGTCGCCCTTTTCGCCTTCGGCTTGGCGGCACTCGTCGGCATCTGGATCACCGGCGCACTCATCGATCGATCACTGCGGCACCTCGCTCTCATCAGCACGGCGATGTTCATCATCGCCGGAGCACTGCTGCTCGCCGTCCCCACCTCTGCGCCCGCCACGATCGCTGCGATCGCCTTGTGGGGTATCGCCTTCGGCGGCTCCGCAACACAACTGCAGACAGCGATGGGCAATGCCGCCGGCGAGAGCGTAGACGTCGCCAACGCCATGCTCACCACAGCCTTCAACCTCGCCATCTTCGGTGGAGGAGCGGCCGGCGCCATCCTCGTCGACGGCATCGGGCCTGCCGCAATTCCCATCGCGATGATCGCCCTCTCGGCAATCGCCTTGCTGACCGTCGCCCTCGGACGCAGGACAGCCTTCCCGCCGCGCTGACCATCCCCGCCGATCGGAATTTCTGGCCAGAAGCGCCCGGTAAACGATCGTCTATCGGACATTGACGCAGACCCCCTCCCAGGGCCGCCTGTCGTGCTGCGTAGCTCGTATCCTCGGGAGAGTTGGCGCACCTGGTTGGGGGATGACCATGCCCGGGTGCAAGCTCTAGCCTCATGGAAAAGGGAGTCCTCATGAGCGTCGACGTTCAGCGTCCGGTACGCGCGCCGCGGTCGGATGTGCGCGTCTTGGTAGGGACGGGGGCAGCGGTCGGCGCGGGCTGTGCGCTGCTTCTGCCCATCGTGTGGATTGCCGTGTGGGGTGCTTTCGCCGGGCTCGACGGCGCCGGGATCGCGGGATGGGTCGTCGTCGCGCTCGTCTACGCAGTTCCTGCTGCCGTGATCTTCGCCCTCATCGGAGCGGTTGCCGGACTCGTCAGCGCGTCGATATGGCGGCAGCGCCCCCGCTGGGGCAGATCGAGAAGCCAGACATCAGCGGTGTTGGCCACAGCAGCAGTTGTCGGCATCTCAGCAGGCCTAACCCTCTGCCTCTTCTTCGGCGATCCCCTATCCGGTGCAATCGTCGGACTCCTTGCTGCGTTGGGTGCCGGCCTCACGGCGGGATTGAGCCTGCGCCGACTGGCCCGACGAGAGGCGCCGCCCGTTCGGTAGCCGATCCCCTTCCGGGCAGCATCGAGGCGCGGATGGGATCGTTAGACGTGCTCTACCGACTGATGAACGATTACGGCGCCGACTGGCCGTTCTGGCAAGACGACGGCCTCAGCCCCACCGGCACTCCCGCGCTCCCGCCTGACGTCAGCGACGCGGCACTCGCCTGGGCAGCCGAATTTCAAGCGCACTACTCCTACGAGTCGGGATGGCCTGCCGAGGCCGCCGCGCGTAACCATGAGCGCCAGGGCCGCAACCTACTGAAGCTCGTCGAACGAACGCTGACCCTCGAGGACAGCGTCCAGCTCGACTACTGGGAAACCAATTGGCGCAAAGGGCTTTGACACAAACCGCCGCCCGCTAGTCGATTGGTGGCCGAACGCTCGCGCGCACCGGCCAGTCCCCCACAGTCACAGAGTTGGAGGCATCTCGATAGGCCAATCCGAGACTGATCTCGGATAGGGATGGTCGACCGGGCAGAAGGTCATTCCACCGAACGGGCGCCGGTCGCGGCGATGGTCTCGCGGTACGCGTCGATCTTTCGTTCCAGCGCGGCGAGGTGCCGCTGCACCTCCGCCTGCCGAGCGAGGACTGTCGCATGGTGCTGCTCGAGGAGCGCGAGCCGTGCGGCATCGTCAGCGCCTTCTCTGTACGCGGCCGCGTACTCGCGCATCTCCTGCACGTTCATTCCGGTCCCGCGGAGCATCACTGTCCCGGCGAGCCAGCTGAGCGTCGCCGTGTCATACCGTCGCCACCCATCCTGCCCACGCGCAGGAGCCGGCGCGATCCCTTCCTTCTCGTAGTAGCGGATCGTGTCGACCGTGATGCCAAGCAGTTCCGCCGCGGCGCTGATCGTGACCGGCTCGTCGACGTGGACCTCGGGAAGCAACATGGGTTGAGTTTCCCACTTGACATGGTGTGCACACCAGGGTGGAGGGTCGTCATCGTCCGGGTCATCCCGGCAACGAACGGAGAACGCGCATGCAGAAGGTCCCTCTCGGCTCCCAAGGCCTCGTCACGTCCGCACTCGGGCTCGGATGCATGGGCATGAGCGCCTTCTACGGTGGTGCAACCGAAGCCGGCTCCGTCGCGACTATCGGTCGCGCGCTCGACCTCGGGATCACCCTCTTCGACACCGCGGAGGCGTACGGGCCGTTCGAAAACGAGAGGCTCCTTGGCCAGGTGCTCGGCTCCGTTCGAGAGAGCGTCGTCGTCGCGTCGAAGTTCGCCACCGACTTCACCGACGACGGCCAGCCGATCGGTCTCGACGGCTCCCCAGAGCACGCACGACGGGCCATCGACCGGTCTCTCAGGCACCTCGGCACCGACCATGTCGACCTCTGGTACCTCCACCGGGCAGACCCGAACGTCCCGATCGAGGACACCGTCGGCGCGATGGCTGAAGCCGTGACCGCCGGCAAGGCCCGCTACATCGGCGTCTCCGAGACGTCAGCCGAGACCCTGCGCCGGGCGCACGCGACGTTCCCTATCACGGCGATCCAGTCCGAGTACAGCCTCTTCGAGCGCGACGCCGAGCACAACGGCGTCCTCGACACCGCTTCAGAGCTCGGGATCGGGTTCGTGCCCTTCTCGCCGCTCGGCCGCGGGTTCCTCTCCGGCACCGTCACCCGCCAGGACGACCTCCCCGCAGGCGACGCCCGGCGGAACCTGCCCCGGTTTTCCGACGCGGCGATCGATGCGAACCTCCGCGTCGTCGACGCCCTCAAGGTCATCGCTGACGAAAAAGGCGTCACGACGGCGCAGCTCGCACTCGCGTGGCTGGTTCAGGCCGGCACCGTCCCGATCCCCGGGACCACGAAGCCGTCCCGGGTCGAGGAGAACGCCGCCGCTGTCGACGTCGTCCTCACGACTCGCGATCTCGAACGCATCGCAGCTGCCTTTCCTCACGGCGTGGCCGTCGGCACCCGCAACATCGAAGCAGGAATGGCCCGCGACCGCGGCTGACCGAACAGAACACCCCCAGCACCAGCAGGTGCAGCGGGGCGACGCTCGCGTCCGATAGCCGATCCCCTATCGGCGCACCCTAGGGGCACCTGATCGGAATCGACTGTCGACGCGTGAATCGTTAGTCAGTTTTGGGCGAGCCCAGCGAGTCCCGCCACAGGAACAGGTTCCGGCTGTCTCTGGTAGCGAAGACAGGGTTGGGTCGTCCTGATCCTGGAACGACCCAACCCTGTTTGTCAGAAACCATCTGACGCTGTTCCGACCCGATGCGGAACAGGCTTGTTAACGTCCGGATCGGCACCAGCACCGTATTCTCGGCGCTTCGCGGACTCGGGTTGGTCGGTCTCCTCGATGGAGAATGGTGCGCGAGAAACAGAGCTGCACCCACGGCTCGTGCGCGTGGTCAGTGTCGCCCACCGTTTGTCGGCTTGTCACGCTGCGCCTACCCCGCGGAGGACGCAGGACGTCGTGATAGGCGTCGTGAAGGTGTCTTCGATCTCCCAGGACGCCGTCTCGCCGGCAGGGACGTCGACCTTGGTCTGGCCGCTCCCGACGACGGTGCCGCTTGAGACGGTGAAGAAGACGGTCACATCGTAGGTCGCGTCGTCTTTTGTCTCGTTCATGGCGGTTCCCGCGGCAGACCATCCGTTGTCGATCGCTTCGCAGGTATCGAGCGAAACGAAGTCTCGGAGTTTGGCGTCGTTTGGTACATCGCTTGGGACAGTGGTGGCTCCCACGACTCCTTCGGGCTGCCCTTCGATCTGGGGTGCACCGGTCGAGGGCGGCGTCGGTGCCTCTGTTTCGTTTCTATCCTGCTGTGCGCTGGTGCATCCGGTCAGAACGAGGACCGTGCTGAGGACGAGGGCGAACCCTGTCGTGGGAAGCGGGCGTGAAAGGTGGTGCATGGTGAAGGCCTCTCGGGTGGATACGAGGGGGTGGCGGCAGAACCGACACCCCCTCGCGCCAGTCGTTACTCTGCGATCTCTCCGGTGGCGGCTTGGCGCCGGCGGATACCCACCAGGAGTCCCCCGATCAAGAGCAGCCCACCGGCGATCCCCGCAAGACCCAGGAGCCCATCGGTACCGGTGAAGGCCAAGACGGCCGGCGGTGTCACTGTGACCTCGGTCGTCGAGGGAACCGACACCGTCGGTTCACCCGGCGTCACCGGAGGCATACCCGTCGCGACGGCCGTGTTCGATACGGACCCGGCCTGAACGTCACCGAGTGTCGTCTGGTACTGGGCCGTGCAGACGATCGTCTGTCCGGGAGCCAAGGCTGCAGCTCCGTTCGCGCAGACGATCGGACCGAGTGCCCCGGTGCCGGTGAACGTGCCTTCTTGGACGGTGACGTCATTCTGGGTGACGTTGCCGGTGTTCGTGATCGTGAACGAATACGTGATCACCTGTCCGGCTCCCACCACCGAGTCCTTGTCAGCCGTCTTCACGATCTGAAGCGACGGCGAAGGGGTGACGGGCACCGTGACCGTCGACGGGGTCGACGGGTCGGTCGGACCCGTGGGTGTGTTCCCGGTGACCGTAGCCGTGTTCGTCAGCGTCCCTGAATCCACATCGGCCTGAGTGACGACATACGTGGCGGAGTACGACACTTCTTGACCCGGCAAAAGAATCACTGCCTCATCCGGCCCCGTGATGGGTGACAGGTCGCCCGTTCCGGAGAACTCGGTGTCATCGATCACGGGGTCCGTGATCGTCGTGTTCCCGGTATTGGTGACCACGAAGGAGTAGGTGACTGTCTGGCCGGCTTCGGTGATCTCCGTGAGATCAGCGGACTTCACAATCGACAGGGCAGGAGCCTGATCGACCGGGACTATCGCGTCTGACGGTGCCGACGGAATCGGTGCGTTAGGTGTTCCCGGGCCGGAGAACACCGGTGTGCCCAGCGCCCGCGCCTCATTGGTGACCTGACCGGCATTGACATCAGCCTGCGTCAACACGTACGTGGCTGAGAACGTCGCCGACTCACCAGCAGCCAGTAGCGCAACCGACTCGGGAGCGACCGGCGACAGTGCCCCCGTACCGGAGAAAGTGCCTTCCTCGATCTGCACACCGGTCAGCGACACGTTCCCCGTGTTCGTCGCCACGAAGGAGTAGGTCACCTCGGTTCCGACCGCGAACTCATCCTCCGTGACATTCGCGCTCTTCACCACGCTGATACCAGGAGCAGAGGTCGTCGGGACGTCGACGGTCGAGGGCGGTGATGGCGGGAACGGATCCCCACCAGGCGTCGTCCCCGTCGTCGTCGCCGTGTTCGACAGCGTGCCCGCGTCGACGTCGGCCTGCGTCACCACATACGTCGCGGTGAACGTCGCGGACTCACCCGGCGCGAGGACATCGACGGCGGTCGGAGCGAACTCGCTGAGCTCACCGGTGCCCGTGAAATCGCCCTCGACAGGGGCGACATCCGTCGCGGTGACGTTGCCGGTGTTGCTGACCACGAACGAGTACGTGACCGTCTGACCGGCCTCGGTGATCTCCGTCACATCAGCCGTCTTCACGACCTCGAGACCAGGAGCCTGCGTCACTGGGACATTGACCGTCGACGGCGGTGCCGGCGGGAACGGATCCCCACCAGGCGTCGTCCCCGTCGTCGTCGCGGTATTCGACAGCGTGCCCGCGTCGACGTCGGCCTGCGTCACCACATACGTCGCGGCGAACGTCGCGGACTCACCCGGCGCCAGGACACCGACGGCCGTCGGAGCGAACTCGCCGAGCTCACCGGTCCCGGTGAAGTCACCCTCAACAGGGGCGACATCCGTCGCGGTCGTGTTGCCCGTGTTGCTGACCACGAACGAATACGTGACCGTCTGACCAGCCTCGGTGATCTCCGTCACATCAGCCGTCTTCACGACCTCAAGGCCCGGTGCCTGCGTCACGGGGACGTCGACGGTCGACGGCGGTGCCGGCGGGAACGGATCCCCACCAGGCGTCGTGCCCGTCGTCGTCGCGGTATTCGACAGCGTGCCCGCGTCGACGTCGGCCTGCGTCACCACATACGTCGCGGTGAACGTCGCGGACTCACCCGGCGCCAGGACCTCGACGGCCGTCGGAGCGAACTCGCTCAGCTCACCCGTCCCCGAGAAGTCACCCTCATTTGGGGCGACATCGGTGGCCGTGATGTTGCCGGTGTTGCTGACCACGAACGAGTACGTGATCGTCTGGCCAGCCTCGGTGATCTCCGTCACATCAGCCGTCTTGACGACCTCGAGGCCAGGAGCCGGGGTAACCGGGACGTCGACGGTCGACGGCGGTGCCGGCGGGAACGGATCCCCACCAGGCGTCGTCCCCGTCGTCGTCGCCGTGTTCGACAGCGTCCCGGCGTCGACATCGGCCTGCGTCACCACATACGTTGCAGTGAACGTCGCCGACTCACCCGGCGCCAACGTGCCGACCGACACGGGAGCGAACTCGCTCAGCTCACCGGTTCCGGTGAAGTCACCCTCGACAGGGGCGACATCGGTGGCCGTGACGTTGCCGGTGTTGCTGACCACGAAGGAATACGTGACCGTCTGACCGGCCTCGGTGATCTCCGTCACATCAGCGGTCTTCACGACCTGGAGTGCGGGTGTGGGTTCGGTGATCACGACCGCGGTTGAGGGGGGTGTGGTGATGTCGGGGCTGTCGGGGGTGACAGGGGTGCCGGACGCGGTTGCGGAGTTGGATACGACGCCGGCGTCGATGTCCGCTTGTGTCAGGACATACGTGGAGGTGAAGGTGATGGTTTGCCCCGGGGCCAGTGGCCCTGCGGTTGTGGGGTCGATGGCTGACAGGGTGCCGGTGCCGGTGAACTGGGTCTCGGTCACGGTGACGTCATCAACGCTCACATTGCCGGTGTTGGTCACCAGGAACGAGTAGGTCACCGACTCCCCTGCCGTGGTTGCGCCTGCGGGCGACACGCTCTTCACGAGGGTGAGGGCGGGGGTGGGGGTTGTGGGGATCTCGATGGTGGAGCTGGGAGGTGTCGGAACAGGGTCACCACCCGGTGTGGTCCCCGTCGCCGTTGCAGTGTTCGTCAGGTTTCCCGAGTCGATATCGGCCTGGGTGACGACGTACGTCGCCGTGAACGTCGCTGATCCACCGGGAGCAAGAGAGGCAGCTGTGGCCGGTGTGATGGGGCCGAGGTCGCCAGCACCGGAGAAATCGGCTTCCACGGGGCTGACGTCACTGACGGTGACATTTCCGGTGTTGGTGACCACGAAGGAATACGTGACCGTCTGGCCGGCCTCGGTGATCTCGGTCGTGTCAGCGGTCTTCTGGACTGTGATGCTCGGGGCTGGGGTGGTCGGGATCTCGACGGTCGAGCCGGGCGGCGTTGGAACAGGATCTCCGCCGGGAGTGGTCCCGGTCGCCGTCGCGGTGTTCGTCAGGTTTCCCGAGTCGACGTCGGCCTGAGTGACGACGTACGTGGCTGTGAACGTTGCCGACTCCCCCGGAGCCAGCGAGGCCGCAGCGGTTGGTGTCAGCGGTGACAGTGTGCCCGTGCCGGAGAAATCGGCTTCCACGGGGCTGACGTCGGTGACCGTGATGTTGCCATTGTTGGTGACCACGAAGGAGTAGGTGACTGTCTGACCAGCCGCCGTGATCTCCGTTGTGTCCGCAGTCTTCTCGACCGCCAGAGCAGGGCCGGACGTGACAGGAACGGTGACCGTCGAGTCGGGAGGCGTCGGGAATGGGTCTCCTCCCGGGGTCGTGCCAGTGGCGGTCGCGGTGTTCGAGAGTGCACCCGAATCGACATCAGCTTGAGTCACGACGTACGTCGCCGTGAATGTCGCCGAATCGCCCGGGGCGAGAGAGTCAGCCGCGGTCGGTGTGACCGGCGAGATGGTGCCCGTGCCGGAGAAGTCACCTTCGACAGGGCTGACGTCCGTGGCAGTCACGTTGCCGGTGTTGGTCACGACGAAGGTGTACGTGAGCGTTTGACCGGCCGCCGTGATCTCCGTCGTGTCCGACGTCTTTTCGACCGTCAGTGCCGGGGCCGAGGCCACGGGGATGTTGACGCTGGACTCGGGGGTGGTGGGAACGAGGTCGCCACCGGGGGTAGTACCTGTCGCGGTCGCTGTGTTCGTCAGAGCACCTGAATCGACATCAGCCTGTGTCACGACGTACGTCGAGGTGAACGTCGCCGATTGTCCCGGAGTAAGCGTGGCGGGCGTGGTGGGTGTGATGGGACCGAGGTCGCCGGCGCCGGAGAAGGCGCCCTCCACGGGGCTGACGTCGGTGATGGTGACGGTGCCGGTGTTGGTGACGACGAACGAGTAGGTGACTGTCTGACCGGCCTCGGTGATTTCCGTCGTGTCAGCTGTTTTCGCCACCCTCAAGGCAGGGCCGGGGGTGACCGGGATGGTCGCGGTGGACGGGGGCGAGGTGACGGGATCACCGGTGGGCGGTGTTCCCGTGGCAGTCGCCGTGTTCGATGTTGAACCGCGGTCGACATCGGCCTGGGTCAGCGTGTAGGCGGCCGTGAAGGTCGCGGTCTCACCGATTGCAAGCGTTGCCACGGACGCGGGAGTAATCGGGCCGAGGGTGCCGGAACCGGTGAAGCCGGTGTCCGTGACGGTGACGTCCGACAGGGCACTCCCACCGGTGTTCTCGGCGACAAAGGAGTAGTCGACGGTCTGACCGACGGTGTACTGCGCTGGAGCAGAGGGAGTAGCCGTCTTCGTCAGGGTCAGCTCTGACACGGGGTGCACGGTGCAGGAGGTGTCTCCGGCGACGCACTCACCCGGTGGTGCCGTGCCGGTGTCGACGACGTAGTTGGACATGACGTGGTCGCCAGTGTCGGGGTCATTGACCGTGACGGTGTAGGTGAGGGTGGTCTGGCCGCCGACCGGGATGACCCCGGTTATGCGGAAGCTGCCATCGCTGACCGGGCCGAGGGTCAGCGGTGTGCCGGAGGTCACGACCGGGGCCGTAGTGATGGTGGCGTCGTCGAGGACGCCGCTGAGATCGTCGGTCTTGTCGACCTCGGCCGGAGCGGTGCCGTCGGTGTTGGAGAGGACGACGGTATAGGTCACGGTCTGGCCCGGCAGCAGCGCGGTACCGGACTCAGGGGTGGCGGTCTTGTTGACCGTGAGATTCGAGCAAAGGCCGCTGTCCTGTGCTGATGTCGCGCCGTAGAACGCAAGTCCTGTCGCGGCGATGTTCGTGGTCGGGATCGGTGTGGTGGAAGCAGTTGCAGGAAGGGCACCCACTTCGTAGAGACCTCCACCGGAACCGGCGAGGTAAATGCTGCCGCCGCTTTGAGCTGCACCGAATGCTTGGGGAACTGTCCCAATCTGCGTCACTGTTCCGTCGGGGCTGAACCGGAACAGGGCACTGCTGTTCGCAGGCGCCCCGCTGTCGATGCTGGCCACAGCAAGTACGTCACCGTCAGCGAGAGTGAGGAAGTCACCACCCGAGGCGAAACCGGCGGGAAAAGAGGCCTGATAGATCGTCGACACGCCAGTCTCAGTATCCAACTCATAGACAGAACGGTCGCCCGAGGCGCCCATGAGAAGGTTTCCATTAGGTAGAGCGCTGAGGGCGTTCACCGAGACGAAGGGCAGAGCGCCCGTGATGGGAATGGAGCCCGTCTCGGCTCCAGTCGCAGTGTCGATTGTGTAGAGAGTCCCGGGGCGGCTGAAGTTCACGCCGTAGAGCGTCAATCCGTCGCTCGAGAAGGCAATATCTCCGTAGTCCCTGAAGAGCTGGGTCGAGCGGATGAGCGTTCCATCCACTGAGTATTCGTAGAGATCCCTGGTTGCACCGCCGGTGTTGACGAAGATAGTCCCGGGCGGGCACGTGACCGCGGCGCGCGCGCTCTGCGGGAAAACGGCTCCAGTGACAGCAGTGAGCATGCCGACGAGCATCGCGAGAAGAACGGCGAAAGAGATCCGTCGAAATAGTGGTCGACGGCCACTCATGGTGAGGTTTTCTCGAGCGTGCTGAAGGTACATCTGATCCCCGATCTGGGTTGTAGTCAAGACGCCCGGTCGGGGCGCCCTTGTCACGGTTTTCCAGCCCAGTACCGGTCTGCCGTATGCCAGCCGCGCCACAAGCAGTCCGTGATCGAAACAAGTGGCGAGGCCTCAAGACACATGTGAACGACAACTGTCGTTGCCCAATGCGTGCTTTGCGCGCCAGGTTTTCAGCTACTGCTGGACCAGTCAAACACCCCCATTCGGGGGGGTGCTTTTCGGATCGAGGCAAGCTACTGAGTCTTGCTCGTGATATTTGCGGGGGTGTTAGCCGACAGTGGGCAGCCCAGCAACCCATGTCACGACGACGTTTCTGGTCCGAATTTCCGAAATTGGACAACGAACAGTCGTTCTAGACTCGCAAACCGGACAGGCGTCTGAGTTGCTTGGTAGTGGCACCCCGAGGGCATCGTTTCGCTTCGCATGCATCGAGACGAGACGGGGGAATCGCGAGTTAGAAGAATGACTACATCCGTCTTTAAACGTGGTCCGACACAGCATCGCGCTCCCCCTCACTGCGCCGCCCTCGCTTCGGCTGAGCACATCGACCCAACGATCTGCCCACCACGTGACAGCCACGATCACCGGTCGAGAAACCAAGTTCCGTAGCTGGCCTCTCACCGATCGTCTATCGGGACACGCCCTGCTGATATCTAGCTCTCGGAGGTCGCCCGGGGTGAGCGCGCACCGCTGAGCGCCTAACCCGGGTCATGGAGCCTTGGTTCCTACCGGTGGCCTTGCTGCCCGAGTCTTGGGCGGCTCGGGACGATCGCTAGCCCAGTCAACGTGGTCACCAGTCACACCGGGAAGATGGGTTCCGGGGTCATGGGCAGGTTCGGCCTCCGGGTAGAGGCCCCGCCCAGATGCGGCACTGGCATAGAGCGCAGCAAGCCAGGTCGGGTTGATCTCTATCGTGCGACTCCCCGCGAATTTGAACCGCAACCCAATGTTCGGTGACAGCCACACCGTGGAACGCCCATCCCCCGTCTCGATGGGCTCTTTCCACGAAAACATGAACGACTCGTTCTTGCGGAACTTGTTCACGATCACGATCTGCAAGTGGGCAAGAAGGCGGTCTTCGACTTTGAACTCGAGAATCTCACCGTCGTACACGATGTACCCCATGGAGGCTCCGAAAGTTAGTGCGCCGAAACGGTGCTGACAGCAGGGCCTGGGCTGCGGGTGGGTGTGCTCACGACACTATGCACTCTCCGGGCCATGCCAATGGGGCCACCCATGGTGGCTCTTGCGCGCATGAGGTTCAACAGCTCGAGTCTTCTCAGGGACCAAGAAATCCCAGGGAGCGCGAGAAGGCGGCAGGGCCTCACCCGTGAAGAGGACCCTGCCGCTGCCAGCCGCACCGAACCCGATCAATGCGAACTGCACGCCCAGAGAACCTGAACCGCCCTCAGGACTAGACCAGACTCTCCGACGTCACGGGCAACAAAAAGGTCTAGACATAAGCCCCCGCGCACGATAGGTGCTGGCAGGTCCTAAGCACCCACTAGCGGCGAGAGGATTGCGGGTCTATGGTTCCCCCACCGACCCGGACCCATCTAGGGCCATCCTCATCCTTCCCGCGGCCGGTAAGCCACGGCCCGGGAAACTAGTCGCCCTGTGCATGACAGGGTGACACCGGCGGGCGTCTGGTTCCTGAACCACCAGACGCTCGCCACCACTCATGCTCGCCTCGATACAGAGTCCGGTTATGGATGGCCTACCGGGCGCGGTTCAGCTCACTGGTGACTTTCGAGCGTGGGCCGCTCGCAGGGCTTGTAGTCCCTCTTCTCGCCAGGCTCGGGCGGATGCCATGACTTTCGTAAAGGCGCTTGACCCGTGGATGTGCCCGAGTTGTAGGGAGAACGTTGCGGGAACTCGGTCGAGGGTGAGGCGTTCGGCGTAGCGTGCGCCGTCGTCGACGATGGGGTCGTATTCCGCCGACATTATGTGCGCCGGGGGCAGGTCGCTGAGGTTCTCGGCGAGCAGCGGTGATGCGTAGGGGTTGGTCGCGTCGGCCTCGGACGGAAGGTATAGGCGTCGGCACAGGTGCAGGGTCTGTTCGGTGAGTCCGTAGCCGGTGGCGTTTCGGCGGATGGAGGGGCTGCTGAAGGTGAAGTCGAGCGAGGGGACTTCCAGCAGTTGGAAGGCGATCGCGGGACCGTCGTCGTCTCGGGCTTTCAGGCAGAGGGCGGCGGCGAGGTTGGCGCCGGCTGATCCTCCGCCGACGGTGATCAGGTCGGCGCGGGCACCGAGGTTCTCGATATTCTCGGCGACCCAGAGCAGCGCGGCGTAGCTGTCATTGAGAGCGGTGGGGAAGGGGTGTTCGGGGGCTTTGCGGTACTCGACGGCGACGACGATGCAGTCCGCTCCGGCGGCGCGTTCCTGGCAGAGGATGTCGATGACCATCGAGTGGATGGTGCCGCCGATCCAACCGCCGCCGTGGAAGTAGAGGTGGACGGGGTGGGGGCCGTCGCTGTCCGGGTGGAAGACGTTAAGAGTGATCTCCCCGTCCTGGACGGGGAGGGTCACGGTGCGCTTGCTTCGGACGGGTGGGGCGGGTTCGAGCAGCTGCTCGGCGAGTGCGGCGGCGCCTGCGTTCTCCTGCAAGCGGAATGCGGCGATGTCGTCGATCTCGGCGGGGACGGTCGGCATGGTCTCGAGCAGGGGAACGAGGAACGGGTCGAGCGGCATGAGTTCTTCTCCTTCGAAGAGTGGGGTTTCAGAGGCTGTCGCGCAGTGCGCGGCAGAGAGCCTCGGCGCGGTCGTCGGGGTAGCCGCCGGGGCGGATTGTCGCGTATCCGAGGGAAACACCGGATTCGGCATGCGCGAAGCCGAGCTGACCACCGGCTCCGTCGTGGCCGAAGCTGCCGGGGCCGGCCATGCCTCGGGGGGTGGAGTCGAGCATGAATCCCGTGCCCCAGCGAAGCCCCGAGTCGGGGCCGAAGAACGGCGCGCCGACCGATTGAGGGAGGCGGGCGTCGCGGGTGGTGGCGGGCTGAAGCAAGCGGATCCCGTCGACCTCGCCGATGGTCGCGGCGTAGAGGCGGGCGATGTCGTGGGCGGTGCCGACGATGTTCGCAGCGGGAATCTCGAAGCCGAGAAGGTCGGGGGTGTTCGCGGAGCCGAACAGGTTGAGGCCGTCGATGGCTCCGTTCATCCCCATCACGCGCGCCAGCATGTCGATGTTCGGGCTCTTCCACGGTGGTGCGGCGGTGTCGGGGAGTGGCTGCTCCTGGAGCGCGAAGTCCGGGTCGGTGTCGGGGTCGGTCCCGAAGGTGAGTCCGAGGCCGAGGGGGCCGGCGATGTGCTGGTGGAGCCAGTCCGCGGGGCGTAGTCCGGTGGTGCGACGGAGGACTTCACCGGCGAGCCAGCCGAAGGTGAGGGCGTGGTATGAGTGCGCGGTCCCAGGCTCCCAGAGCGGGTTCTGCCGGGCGAGGGCCTCGGTGACCGGATGCCACGCGCGCAGGTCCTCCACTGTGAGGGGCTCGTCGGGGGCGATGAGTCCGGCGCGGTGCGCGAGGAGCTGCCGGACGGTCAGTGCGCTCTTGCCGTGGTCGGCGAATTCCGGCCAGTAGGTGGCGACCGGTTCATCGAGGGTGAGATGGCCCGCTTCGACGGCCATGAGCAGGCAGATGGTGGTGACGCCTTTGCTGACGGAGAAGAGGATGCTGCGGGTGTTGGCCGTCCACGGTCCGTGGCGGAAGGTGCCGCCGTGGAGGTCGACGACGGGGACGCCGTGGAGATAGACGGTGCAGGCAGCCCCGGTGTCGCCGCGTTCGGTGAAGTTCTGAGTGAACGCGTCGGCGACGCGTTGGAATCCGGGTTCGACGTGTCCGTGGATGGTGGGGGCGGAAGTGCTCATGGGTGGCGTGGAGGCCTTCTGGGTGGGGGTGGTCATGATGCTGAGGACGAAGTGGCGGCGGTGATGTCGATGCTCTCGGTCTCGTGGTGGAACTCGTTGATGAGGCGTCCGCTGCGCACCCCGAACCAGCCGACGGCGATACCGGCGGCGGCGAGGACGGAGAGGGCGATCAGGAAGCCGTTGATTGAGCTCGAGAGAAGGAACGGCACGGGGACCAGGAGCAGTGCTGGCACCAGGCGGGCGATGGCGAAGATGACGCCTTGGCCGGTGGAGCGGAGCATGGTCGGGAACGCCTCGTTCACCCACACGCGGAAGATGGGCTCTCCGCAAAAAACGGTGCCCATGCCGGAAACGAGCACCGTGGTGACGAGCGTGGCCAGGTTCATTCCGAGGATGACGGGAATGAGGTATGCCGCGACGTAGAGGATTCCGCCGAGGATGAAGAAGGTGAGGCGGAAACGGGTGTCGACCACTCGCATGAAGATGACCTGCACGATGATCGCGAGCGGTACGAGGAACAGCACGAACACGGAGAATTCGGACACGGGAGTGCCGGTGAAGTTCGCTCCGATGTAGGCCGCGTAGGAGCCAAAGAGCGTGATCGGGATGCTCACCAGCGTGAAGAACCCGACGAGGATGAGGAACGGGAAGCGCAGCGGGGGCGTGATGAGGTCCCGCAGCTTCGAGCGGTCAGCGCGCACGGTGTGCACGCCCTGTGTCTGTTCCAGGCGAGCAGCTCGCCAGCTGGTGGATTCGGGGATCGTAAGTCGCAGCGCGAGGACGATGACCGCGACGACGGCGATGAGGCCGAAGATGGCCTGCGCGGCGAAGATCCCGGTCCCGCCGGTGAGGGTGGCAACGAGGACGACGGCGCCGATGCCGACTCCGGCGAGGAGGTTGGACATCACGAGGATCTTGCCGCGGTTCTGATCTGTCGCCGCTTCGGCGATGGTCGCGAGGGAGACGGGGATATCTGCCCCGATCGCTACACCGAGGACACCTAGACCCAGCAGCAGCAGCGGGAACGCGGTGGCCACGATCGGGACCGATGCGCCGAGGGCGATGAAGATCATCGTGACCACAAACACCCGACGCCGCCCGAAGCGGTCGCCAAGGCGACCGCCGATCAGAGCGCCGACCGCCACCCCGAAGGTGAGTGCGCTGGTGAGCACCCCGATCTGCCCGGGGGTGAGACCGATCGTCTGCTGGAGAATCACCAACGCGAAACCGACACCGTTCAGGGCCGCGCCATCGACGAAGGACGCCATGCCGGCCACTGTCCCCACCCACCAGGCGTTCACCGCGCGAGGGGGCGCCGGAATCGCTTCTGTCATGACCTTCTCCTTCGAAGACATCGAGGCCAGGCCTCGTCGTGGGTACCGGCGAACCCGGCTGCGGCTGACTGTAGATCAAAATTGTCCAGGATGGCAAGCATTCGGGGCGGCAATTATTCGGTTTGGCAAATGTTCATGCGAGGATGAGGTGCAGGGCGCGGGTCTCGCGGATCGAAGGAGAGCAGATGGCGCCGGAGGCAACGGAACAGCCGGCCGTGTCGAAGCGGCGCGGACGATACGCGAACGGACTGCAGCGGCGAGACCTGTTCATCGACCGTGCGTTCGAGATATTCGCGACGCACGGCTTCCAGCGCCTGTCGTTGCGGAAGATCGCAGAGGAGCTCGGGGTCAGTCACGCCGCCCTCAGCTACCACTTCCCCTCTAAGGAGGACCTGCTGCAGGCCGTCTTCGACCGTCAGGCGGAGCGGGACCGGCCCCTACTGGAGCGGTCGCTCTCCGAGCGGGGCTTGCTGGCTGCACTCTCGGAGCTCGTGCGACAGAATGAGAATTTTCCGGGATTGATCCAGCTCGACGCCACCATGCAGGCGGAGGCAATTCGGAAGGACCACCCGGGGCACGACTTCACCCACCACCGGATCGATCTGTTCAATGCCGACGTTCGTCGGGAGCTTGAGCGTGAGCAGGAAAAGGGTCGTCTGCGCGCGGACCTGGACCTCGACCTCACCGCGCGTCAACTCACCGCCATGGCGCGCGGGCTCCAGATGCAGTGGCTCTATGACCCCACGGTCGACGTCGCCGCGCACCTCGATGGGTTCCTAGCGTTCCTGCGCGCATGAGCGCATGAGCGCATGAGCGCACGATGCCTCGAGGGCGTCGCGACCTCGCGATCAGTCCGAAGACCGGCTGCTTCTCCTGACCGCATCGATAGCACCTGAGAGGGCATCGTGAATCAGTTTCAGGGTCTCATCGTCCTCGCGGTGTGATCCGACGAGCAGCTCCACCCGCACGACGATCCCCGCAACGATGCCCAAGGTGATCTGCACCCCCGGGTGATCCGGCGGGACGTCGAGGTCTTCCGCAATCGCGTCGGCCGCGATGGCGAGGAGGGGAGGGGAATCCTCTGGTCCGGACCCCTGCAGCACCGGATTCCGCTCAAGCATGGCGGCTCTGAGCCGCCACTCCTCCTCCGGAACAAAAGCCGGTTCTTCGCGGAGCCACTGAACGACACGATCGACGATCGACTCGCCCTCGTCACGTGAGCGCAACGCGAGGATCAAGCGATCAGCCGCCGCGGACGAGGACGCCGTGGCGATGTGGAGCTTCGTCGGGAAGTACGCCGACACAGACCGGGTCGACACCTCCGCCTCCTCAGCGATCTGCGCCACTGTCGTCGCGTCGTAGCCCTGTTCGGCGAACAGCCGCATGCCGGCAAGGAGAACAGCACGGTACCGGCGCTCCTTCGAGCGTTCCCTCAGCGAAGTTGCAGCCATACGCCGACCTTACCTCTTCTGTACTTCTGCACTGAAGCGTATAGTTGCAGTCAACCGCAATTTTGGAGGACTCATGGTCGACCCGACCCTCGCCCGAATCGAACGCCCCCGCTGGACTCGTTGGGCGCTGCTCACCAGTGGCCTTTACGTGCTCCTCGTTGCCTGGGCCGAGCCGTTCTTCGTCCGTTACCCCCCCCGCGGGAGCCTTGCTCCTCGTGGGCTTGCTGGCCGCAGGTGTGGCCTGGCGCCGCCCGGGGGGCAGCAAGGCGGCCTGGGTGACGATCCTCTCGGCGATCATCAGCGCCAGCGCGCAGATCGCGTGGCTCGTGACCGCCTGGTACCCCGCGTGGGCAGTGGCCCTGGGGGTTGCACTGGTGGTTGCCTTCTCGTGCTTCGCCGGTTTCTGGAAGCTGAGCAGGACGCGTCGCCGCGCCCTCGGGCAGGAGCGTGCCTCTGCGTCTACTCGATCCCTTCTCACCATCCTGCGGAGCGTCGTGAGCACCCTTCTCGTCGTCATCGCCGCGGTCACCTCCGCTGTCGTGCTCCTGGTTGCCGCGGCACCCGCGGCGGTGGCCATCCCGATCCAAGCCGCCGCCGGTCAGACACCATCGTTCCAACCCCGAGGACCCGAGGGAGCTGTCAGCGTGACAGCGAACGGAGATGGGCTCACGAGCGACGTCCGATACGGCGATGAGTACCCCAGCAGCTTTCTCGACATCTACATCGCCGATGACGACGCATCGGTCAAGCGGCCCACTTACATCTACATCCACGGTGGCGGCTGGATCGGTGGGACTAAGTCCGACGGCGACCCGAACGCACCCGGTGGCGGTTTTGCCGTCACCACAGACCCCGTCCTCGACGGTGGGTTCAACTTCGTCAGCCTCGATTACGGCCTTGCCCCGACCGTCAAGTACCCCACACAGGTGAAACAAGTTTCGCAGGCAGTCTCCTTCCTTCAGCAAAATGCCGAGCAGTACGGCCTGAACATGTCCGACGTCATCATCGGAGGAGGAAGCGCCGGCGGCCAGCTCGCCGGCCAGTTCGCGAACATCCAGACCAACCCGACCTATGCCGCGAGTATCGGAGTGGAACCGGTCATAGGTGACGCTCTGCGAGCAGTCATGCTCGACAGTCCTGCGCTCGAGCTGGAGAAGACAGGCGAGACGCAGACGCCGCAACCGGTGAAGGACCTCATCTTCGGACTGTCTGCACGCAGCTACGTGGGCACCTCCGCGGCCCTGATTGAGGAAGCATCCGTCACCAACCACGTGACCGCAGACTTCCCCGCCACGTTCATCGCGGACGGGAACACCGGCACGTTCCCGGATCAGGCCGAGAACCTGCACGAACGCCTCGACCAGCTCGGAGTGACGAACGCCGTCGACGTTCCGCCAGCGAGCTCGGCGATTCTGGGCCACGGCTACATGGCGATGCCGGGCAAATGGACCGACACGTACAACGAGAAAAAGCTCGCGTTCTTGTCAGCACTCGGTCTTTGACCACTCACCTCACGCCGCCGTGCATCCGATGCTGGTGGGATGCCCCGGTCCGATACCGGGGCTTCCCACGAGGGGATCCCCTATCGGGCACCTTCGCGGAGTCCCTCGACCGAGCTCTAGGGCGCTGCCGATCAACGCTCTCTCTGCGGCTGACACTGTGTTCCATCCGTCGTCCGCGGATGACGGCGCCAACCGGAAGTGGTCACGCCGGAGTCGAATCCCGTTGACCAAGTCCGGCCAGTGCTCCACAGTGATGACCCATGAGCCGATTCGTCCCCAGGTCAGCTGTCCGCATGGCCGGCGCCGGCGCCGTGGCCCTCGTGCTTGCCGCAGCATGCACGAGTTGCGCCGCTTCGGTCGATCACACCATCAAGGGCAAGATCAAAGAGCAAGCGGAACAGATGCGGAGCTACCTGGAGTACATCGGCGACAACCCCACGGGAGACTCGGTCGAGCAACGAATACGAGCGGGCGAGCTGTACACGGACCTCGCGCTCGACGGCGCCGAACCGGCCAGCGACTCTCCCGCAGGTCCTCCGACGAGCGTCGTCTACGACCTGAGCACCGACGAGCAGGGGGTCGTGTCGGTGTCCTTCCTCATAGCCGATCAGAGCACCGGCAGTGTCGGGCTATTTGGCTCGGACACACGCGCGCTCGTCGCTTGCATGACCCTCACCGCGAACCCTGACGGTCAAATCCGGGGCAGCTCGGCCGAGTGCCCCGACTACGTCGACACCCTCTACAGCGCCTACCGCCAAGTGGCCATGCAGCCCTAGACGCGGGACCACGAAGCGATCATCGGACAAAATTAGGACGTTGCCGCCGACCACAGCTCCCCTGAAGGCCTGGAATGACTTAACCTCATCGTGTGAAGGTTCGGTCCTGGCTCGCGATGCCCGTTCTCGCTGTGGCCTTCGTGTTCTCATCCGCTTCGTGCACGAGCGACTCAGTGCCGCCAACCGCTAATCCCTCGGCTCAGGTAACGCCGTCGAGCACGGCTGCTCCGCCTGCCACGCCCATGCCCACGCCCACGTCGATGCCGACCACTGCGCCCATCGTCGACATGGGCGAGCGGGAGGGCGCGTCCGGAGTCGTCGGAGAGAACCCCGACGGCGCCCTCGAGTACGTCGCCGTCGCTGGCGACGTCACCAGTGTCGTGTGTGATCGCTTCGGTCGACGCTGGTGGCAGATGTCGCGACCCGCCACCGCCGGCCCCTTCGACTGCAACACAGCTGTCATGGTGGGCGATGTCCTGGTCCCGACCGACGAACCCCAGAACGGGCGCCCCGACTAGCGCCAGCCTCGGTCAAGTTAGCCACGCCAGCCCACGTACAACGGGAAGCACAGGACGCTGATCGCCACGACCGTATGGGTGACCTCGCGAGAGGCGTTGTAGAGCGTGTTCGGATGGTCCGGACACGCGGCTATCCGACCGCGGACGACGCCGCCCTCGAGAATGCCCGCAGCGCCATCCCCTGTCGGGACACGCTGACCGTTCGCGTCAGGTCGTGCATGTCGGGACTGGCAAGACCAGCTCGAGCGTCGTACCCGTGGCGGAGGTCGAAGCGACCCGGACGCTTCCTCCGTGGCGTAGGGCGATCTCTCTGACGAGGGCGAGACCGATTCCGAAGCTTGGTCGGGTGCCGCCGCTGGCACGCCACGAGGCTTTGTCTGCTGGCTCCGACCGCGCGAACCGGTCGAAGACGCGCGTCGGCTCGATGCCTGTGATCCCTGGCCCCTCATCGGTGACCGTGAGCACGACCGAGCCGCGCTCGTCCCGGGTCGACAGTGTGACGGTCGAGCCCGAGGGTGCGTGGCCGATCGCGTTGTCGAGCAGAGCCAGTACCGCTCGTCGGAGGCTCGCGCGCGGCACTCGGACCCACGAGACGGTGGTGCTGTCGTGCCGCAGGGCCACGTCGCGCTCGTCGGCGAGCACTGACATCGACCGCAGGACGTCCTCGACGACGTCGTCGAGCAGGACCGGCTCGGGCACGGCAGCCGGGCCAGCAGGGTCGCCTCCTGCCGCCTCGAGCAGGTCTCCGACGATGTCGATCAGGGCTCGCGAGTCGTCGCGGAGTCTCGCCAGGTCGGCGGTGACGTGCTCGTCGGCATTCGCCGCGCCTCCTGCGATATTGCGCTGCAGCGCCTGGAGGCGGGCGTCGAGCACGGCGAGGGGCGTGCGCAGCTCGTGGCTCGCGTCGGCGACGAACTGCCGTTGCAGGCGCAGGGCCTCGCCGAGCGGCCGGACGGCTCGCCGGGCGATGACGACCGCGACGAGGCCCGCGAACACAACGCCGGCGACTCCGAGCACGACGAAGCCGGCCACGACGTCGGTCGCCGAGACGAAGACCTCGCCCTGACCGGCGGCGGCGACCTGCTCGAGACGTTCCTGCGGGATCGTCTGGTGCAGGACCCACGCGATCGTCAGGGCGAGGGCGCCCACGACGACGAGGCCCGAGACGAGCACGATCTGTCGGCCGATCGACCGGGCGGCAGCCTGCAGGGCCGCGGCCTCCGGTTCGGGCAGGGCCTGGGCGACGGTGCGCCCGCGCCCTCGCCGTCGCGGTCCGCTCACAGGGCGCCCACCCGGTACCCGCGCCCACGCACGGTGAGGACGACGTCGCGGTCGATCTTGCGGCGCAGGTAGCTGACGTAGGTGTCGACGGTGCCGAGCTGCTCGCCGTGCGGGAACACGCGGGAGAGCAGGTCGGCCCGGTCGAAGGTGTGGTCCGGGCGTCGGGCGAGCTCGGCGAGCAGCGCGCTCTCCCGCTCGCTCAGCACGACGCGGCTCGACCACGGCGTGACGACGATGCGGCTCTCGGGATACAGGCGGGCCTCCCCCAGGTCGAGCCAGCGCTCCTCGGCGGCGAACGACCGTGTCAGGGCACGCAGCCGAGCGAACAGCTCGTCGAACTCGAACGGCTTGACGAGGTAGTCGTCGGCCCCGCCGTCGAGCCCCGCGACACGGTCGGCGGTCATGCCGAGCGCCGTCAGCATCAGCACGGGGGTCGTGATGTGCTCCCGACGAAGGGTCGCGACGAGCTCGGTGCCCTCGAGCCTCGGGAGGCGCCGGTCGACGACCAGCACGGCGTACCCACCAGCTCGAGCGGCGTCGAGCCCGCGGCGACCGTCGGCCACGAGGTCGACCTGCCATGCCTCGCCGAGCACGTCGGCCATGATGGGCCCGAGCCCGGGGTCGTCCTCGACCAGCAAGAGGCGCGGGCGTGTGTCAGGACCGGTCACCCACCGCCTCCTCGTCCGTCCTCGTCGTCGGGTTCGTCGCCCTCACGGTCTTCTCGACCCGGCCGGTGTCCGAGCGCCGCAGGGCGGTGACCACGATCGGAAGCACCGACACGACGACGAGCGCGACGGCGAGCAGGTCGATGTGGTCTGCCACGAACGGTAGGCCACCGAGCAGCGATCCGAGGACCGTCATGCCGACGGCCCAGAAAAACGCGCCCGTGAGGTTCCACACGACGAACCGCCGGTACGGGTAGCCGCTGGTCCCGGCGGCCAGCGGCACGAAGGTGCGGACGACGGGCACGAACCGGCCGAGCACGAGCGCCTTGCCGCCGTGGCGCTCGAAGAACGCCTCGGCCTGCTCGAGGTGCGCCGTCTTCAGCACGCGGGCGTCGGGGCGGAACCAGCCGCGCCCGAACCGGTGGCCGAGGAAGAACCCGACCTGGTCGCCGGCGGCCGCCGCGAGGAACGCGCAGAGCGCGATCACCGCGACGCTCAGGCCGAGGCTCTGGTGCAGCAGGCCGGCGGTGACCAGCAGGGAGTCGCCGGGCAGGAAGGGGAACAGCAGGCCCGACTCGACGAAGATCATCAGCGACAGGCCGCCGAGGGCCCACGGGCCCATGCCTGCGAGGAGGGTCTGGGGGTCGAGGATGCTCATGAACGGGTCCGTCCTGGCTCGGTGGTCGTGTTGGGGTTCGGTGCCGAGGCCTCGACGGGGTGGGCCGGGTCTGAGCGCTGCCCGATCCGGTCGAGGAGGCGCAGCCACGGCGGCAGCAGCAGCGCGACCACCGAGCAGCCGAGCACGACGGACGCGACCGTATCGCTCGGCCAGTGCACACCGACCCAGACGCGTGACAGCCCGACGACCGATACGCCGAGGGCGGAGGCCCCGACCACGATGGACGCGCAGCGCCTCCCCCAGACGAGCAGCACGAGTGCCAGTGCGAGCCCGGTCGCGAGGGCCGTGTGCCCGCTGGGGAACGAGAAGGAGTGCGGCTCGATGATCAGTGGGTTGGCGAGGAGCCCGGGGTCGGGCCGGTCGCGCTGCACGACGAGCTTGACCAGCTCGGCCGCGGCCCACGGCCCGATCGCGACGCCGAGGACGGTGAGGGCCGCAGCCGCGCGACGGCTCACCACCCAGACCGCGACGGACAGCAGCAGCACGAGGGCTGCGCCGAGCTGCGGCCCGAGCAGCCGGTCGACGAGCAGCGCGGCCTCGTCGAGCACCGGCACCTGCGCGCGGCTCGCGTGCTGCACGAGGTCGAGGTCGACCTCGTTCACGCCGCCCGTGCCCGAGGTGATCAGCAGCCCCGCGACGACGACGCCGGCGAAGCCGGCCGCGCCTGACACCGCCCACGCCCCGTCGCAGACGACGGCGCGGACGGCCGGAAAAAGAGGAGGCGCGGTGCGGTCGCGAGGGAGCGCCGACGAGGTCGGACTGTGCAGGACGGTCATGCGCCGAGCCTCCGCCCGGCTGTCCCAGAAACCGCCCAGATGCCCTGGCGGGCCGACCCGCGCCTCCTCGTCTCGGGCTCTGAGCGGTTTCTGGGAGGCGACACGCGACCGTCATCGCATGACGACACGCGCTGTTCCGACCGGGGCCACGGCCCCCGACCGCCGGGCCCTGCTGAACAAGGTCCCCGAGATCACCGTCGCCTTCTGGGTGATCAAGGTGCTCTGCACCACCGTCGGCGAGACCTTCGCCGACTTCCTCGCCGACGGCCTCGGACTCGGGCTGACCGTGACGAGTGTGGTGATGGCTGCCCTGCTCGTCGTGGCGCTGGTCGTGCAGTTCAGGACGCGGGTCTACGTGCCCGTCGTCTACTGGCTCGCGGTCGTGCTGATCAGCGTCGTCGGCACCCTCCTGACCGACACGCTGACCGACTCGCTCGGCGTCAGCCTGTGGGTGTCGACGGCCGTCTTCGCGGTGGCGCTGGTCATCGTGTTCGTCGTCTGGCACCGCATCGAGGGCACCCTCTCGATCCACGAGGTCACGACCCCGCGTCGCGAGTCCTTCTACTGGGCCGCCGTGCTGATGACCTTCGCGCTCGGCACCGCGGTCGGCGACCTCCTCGGCGAGCAGCTCGCGCTCGGCTACCTGCCCTCGGCGCTGCTGTTCGCCGCGGCGATCGCCGTCGTCGCCCTGGCGCACCGGTTCGCCGGCGTCGGGTCGGTGCTCGCCTTCTGGGCCGCGTACGTCCTCACCCGGCCGCTCGGCGCCTCCGTCGGAGACTTCCTGTCGCAGCCGGCAGCCGACGGCGGGCTCGGCCTCGGGTCGACCGTCACGAGCGTCGTCTTCCTCGCCGCGATCGCCGCGATCGTCGTCGTGCTCACGGTGCGACGACCGGCGCGACCCGCGCTGCGCGTCTGACCGCCCCGCCCTCCTCCCTCACCACGCCCTCGAGAAAGAAGACCCCATGGACTGGCAGATCAACGGCCTCCCGATGCACCCGCTCGTCGTCCACCTCGTCACCGTGGCGTTCCCGACGGCGTCACTGCTGATCCTGATCGGCGCGTTCTGGCCCGCGCTCCGTCGACGGCTGGGCGTCATCACCCCGCTGATAGCCCTGGTGTCGCTGATCGCGGTGCCCCTCGCGACGTCCTCCGGCGAGTCACTGGAGGAGCGGGTCGGCCCCAGCGCACTGCTCGAGGCCCACACGCAGCTGGGCGACACCCTGCTGCCGTGGGCGATCGCCGTGTTCGTGGTCGCCGTGGCGCAGTGGGCGTGGCAGCACTGGGTGCTCACGCCGGAGGCGCACCGCCCGCGGCCGGCCCTCCGGCGCGACGTGCGCCTGGTCGTGGGCGCCGTGCTGACGGTGCTGGTCGTCGGCACCAGCATCGGCGGGATCGTCACGACGGTCCGCGTCGGCGACTCAGGCGCGAAGGCTGTCTGGTCGGACTCGTCGGCCACCTGAGCGCACCCGTCCGCTCGCACAAGCCTGTAGAGACCAACAGCACCGCCTCACACGAGCCGGCCACGCCCGGGTATCGATCGTCCACCGGGCATGCAGAAACGATCGTTTTCTGGTCAATCGCAGTCTGCGGAAACCGCACACTAGCCTCGTCACATGACGACGCGGGACGATCACGGACGCTCCATCGACCAAGCCCAAGATGCTCTTCACCAAGCCATGCGCGGTGGCGACGTAAGCCATCTTCGTGAGTTGCTTTACGAGCGCCTGACCTTCGAGCTGCCGGGCGGGTCAGTGATCGGCCGTGCAGCTGATCTCGATGCTCATGCCTCGGGAGCAACACGATTCGACAAGCTGTCCGAGCTTCATCGGTCAACTCTGGAACAAAATGGTCATGGCCGGACATCGTCGCTCGTGGACATCGTCGTATTCGATAAAAGCCACCGCATCGAGGCTCGCATGATGTACCGCCGCTTTTGGTCGATCATCGAGGGTCGTTGGCAAGTAGTGGCGGGCAGCGCCGAACCGTCCGCATAGACCCCTGGGCTCGATTTCTCCGCCAGCACCCAACCGGCAAGCTGGGTGCCGTCGCTCGGAAACGATCGTTTCTGACTGCCCGAGGGGCGATCGGCTATCGGGACGCTGTGTCTATCTGCTCGTCGCCTCGTCCGTGGCGGCATGGGAGAGGGGGTAGGCGCGGTCCAGGCGAGGGCTGAGGACGACGAGGAACAAGAACATCGACAACAGCCACCCGGCTACCCAGTAGGCAGGAATCAAGAAGATCGCGACGTTCGGCACGACGTCGATGGCGACTGCGACGACCACTGCGATCGTGAAGAGCACACCCACCCCGTAGTACAGGGCTCGGAACCCCTCCTCGATACGGCCCCGCCGTTCCTGCTGGCGAGTCGTTCGTTCGTCGAGGGCGGTGACTGAGCGGCCATAGTCGTCCTCGGCGATAGTGACGAAGAGATCGCGCACCGTGACACCGAATGCCTTCGCCACTCGGGACAGCGTGTCGAGGCTCCCGTCGTTGCCCGCCTCGAGCCTCTGGACGGTGCGCACGGTCACGCCGCTCTCGTCAGCGAGGCGTTCCTGGGTCCAACCCATCTGGGTCCGGAGATCGACGATCCGTGTCTCGTTCATGTATCTCACACTAAGAACGAGCAGCCCCGAGGTCCACGACACCGACCCGACAAGCACCCGACATCTAGGCGACGCAGCACCTCGGGGCACCCCGACGCGACTATCTCCTTCACCGCAGCCGCAGTCTGCGGTCTCAGATCGCGTCCGATTAGCGATCCCCTAGCGGGCAGTCAGGAACGATCCTTGTTGGGCGAAGTCGCCGTCATCCCCTGGCTGCTACTTTCCGTGAACCGGAATCGGGCCTTTGAACAAAGACGAGTGTGACCACCGACAGTGACATCATCCGCAGCTCGCTCTCCGCGAGTGCAGCCTTCAGCGAGCTGTACGACCGGCACGCCACCGCCATCCATCGTTTCGTGAGCCGGCGTGCCGGGTCAGACGTCGCTGATGACGTCATGTCCGAGACGTTCCTCGTGGCGTTTGAACGACGCCGCGACTACGACCTGGAACGCGACACCGCTCTGCCCTGGCTCTACGGCATCGCCTCCACACTGCTGCGGAAGCACGCACGCACTGAAGCCCGCGCCTGGCACGGCCTGAACGCGGACCACGCCTCCCACGTCACAGTCGACGCCTTCTCGGAAGCCGACGGTAGGGCCGATGCGCACCGAGCGATGGAACACCTCGGGCATGCGCTTCGCAAGATGCACGCCCGGGACCGAGAAACGCTGCTCCTCTACGCCTGGGCCGACCTCGACTACGAGGGAATCGCCCAAGCCCTGAATATCCCAGTCGGGACCGTCCGGTCACGCCTCAACCGCGCACGCCGCCTGCTGCGCGCATCCACCCAGCACGACATGACCCTCAGATTGGAAGGTGCCCCGTGGACGAGCTGACTCTCCTCCGGGAGACCCGCATAGACGTCACTCCCCCCGACCAGTCCGCCCTGGACCGTGGCCGCGCAGCGCTGCTGCACGCCGCTGCTACGGAACAAGCGGCGCAGCCTCGACGCGTGCCGGCCCGCCCGAAGCTCCGCTGGGCTGTCGGCATGAGCCTGGCCGCCGCGGCAGTCGTGACGGGTCTTGTCGCTACAAGCATCGTGGGCTTCGGCACCACTGACTCAGCCGTGGCGTCGGTGCTTCACGAGTCGGCCGAGGCTGCCATCCGCACGACCGACCCCGTGGTGGGCCCCGGACAGTACCTCCGCATCGACACCACGGCCGTCAATTCCACGACCACCGCGGGTAACGACGGCGACACCAGCTACCTGACCATTGCAACGGACAGCCTCTTCATCCCTGCAAACCAGGGCGACGAGTGGGTCTGGGCCCGAGGTGCCGCCAAGCCCTACGCGACCTTCGGAACAGCCTCCGAGGCTGCGGCGGCAAAGGCGCCGGCCGGCACCGCTGAGCTGGTGCGTGCCGCAGGTGGCGCGTTCTATGCCGGGAGCCCCCGCAGCGGGCCGACCGAAGCTGAAACGTGGCCCACGGAGCCTCGTGCTCTTCTGGCCGCCATACGGGACGAGACCGCCGGCCAGGGCGTGTCCTCCGACGACGAAGCTCTGACCTACATCATCGACACGCTCTCCCGGAACCCGATGCCCGCTGAGACGCGATCGGCCCTGTACGAGGCCGCAGCACTCATCCCCGACGTAGAGATCCAGGACGACCGCGCAACCTTGAACGGCAGGACCGGAGTGGCGATCGGGCGAACTGAGGGCAAAGCGAACACGCGCCAGGAGATGATCGTGGACCCATCGACCGGTGACTTCATCGGCCAACGCCGCGTGCTCCTGAGTCCCGAGTCGGGCATGCCTGCCGGCACGACCACGACGTGGACCTCGAGCAGCACCACCGTGTCAGACACGGCCCCGGAGGGCGGAACCCCCAACGGCGCCATGGATGACGAGGGCTGCGTCGTCACCGGTGTAAGCGAGTTCCAATGCTGACGCCCGCGGCTGGATCAGCGCCGGCCATCCGGCCCGACCTGCTCGCCACGCAACCGCTCGACATCACCGCCTGGAACCAAGCCCTTCTCGAGGCGAGGCGCCAGCCCCTCACCTAGTTACTAAGGAGCAGCCCTTGCGGGACACCCCGCAAGGGCTGCTTCGCGTCCGGCCTGTCGTAGAAGGACCAACTCCCTGGCGGCCAGCAACGGCCCTGACCGCCGATCGATCCCCTATTGAGACGGGTTACGAGCTGTTCGGATTGAGCACGGTGACGATGGGGCGGTGGTCTGAGCCTCGGGTGGCCTGAGAGTCGAGCACCGCAAAGGCGACGGGCTCCCAACCTGGGCCGAAAAAGGTGTGGTCGATCGGGGCGCCCAGAGACGCTGGCAGAGCGGAGGGCCAGGTGCCTGTCGACTCAAGGCCCAGAGCAGAGGCCGCATCCTGACAGGGGCCGAGCTGGTCGCCGCCGAGATTTGCCAGGGTGGCGTTGAAGTCACCGACGGCGACGATGTTCCGTCGGTCCGCGCACTGTTGCCGCGCCCAGTCGACGTGGCTCTGCCAGATGCTTGAGTCGACCAATGAAGGACGCTGCAGATGCGCCACGAGCAAGGCGGGGGCGCGGGGATTGTCTGAGGTCGCGACGAACCCAGCCCATGCCGGT
>NZ_JAXCWB010000015.1:0-30840 GCF_034045305.1 Frigoribacterium sp. CFBP9029 | reverse complement strand
CGCCCGGTCACATTCCGAACCCGGAAGCTAAGACTCTCAGCGCCGATGGTACTGCAAGGGGGACCTTGTGGGAGAGTAGGACACCGCCGGACTCCTTTTAGTAAGATCAGAGAGCCCCTTCTTCGGAAGGGGCTTTCTGCGTTTAACGCGCCTTCGGCAGTCGTGGGTGAAGCGGTAAGATCATCCTCGATGTCTGCTCCCTTCTCCACCGCGACCGGCACTGATGTGCGCGTCCGGTTCTGCCCCTCGCCCACTGGCACGCCTCACGTCGGCCTGATCCGGACGGCCCTGTTCAACTGGGCTTATGCACGTCACACGGGCGGCAAGCTCGTCTTCCGCATCGAGGACACCGATGCGGCCCGTGACAGCGAAGAGAGTTACGAGCAGATCCTCGACGGTCTTCGGTGGCTCAAGATCGACTGGGACGAAGGTGTCGACGTCGGCGGCCCGCACGGGCCGTACCGGCAGTCGCAGCGTCACGACATCTATCGTGGTGTCATCGATCAGCTGCTCGAGCGCGGACTCCTCTACGAGAGCTTCGCCACGGGTGAGGAGATCGAGGCGCGCAACATCGCCAACGGTCGTGACCCCAAGCAGGGCTACGACAACTTCGAGCGTGAGCTCACCGACGAGCAGCGAGCGTCGTTCCGTGCCGAGGGCCGTCAGCCGGCGCTCCGACTGCGAGTCCCCGACCGCGACCTCAGCTTCGACGATCTCGTTCGTGGCGAAATCACGTTCCCGGCCGGCTCGTTCACCGACTTCGTCGTGGTCCGGCCCAACGGCGTCCCTCTGTACACCTTCGTCAACCCGCTCGACGACGCGCTGATGGGCATCACGCACGTGCTCCGCGGCGAGGACCTCCTCTCATCGACACCCCGGCAGATCGCTCTGTACGAAGCTCTCGTCGAGTTGGGCATCACCACCTTCGTGCCGCGCTTCGGACACCTCCCCTACGTCATGGGTGAGAAGAACAAGAAACTGTCGAAGCGCGACCCCGAGGCCAACCTCTTCCATCACCGCGACCGTGGTTTCGTCCCGGAGGGCCTGGTCAACTACCTCGCTCTGCTCGGCTGGTCGCTGACGCATGATCGCGACGTCTTCTCGATCGACGAGATGGTCGAGGCCTTCGATGTCGTGGACGTCAATCCCAATCCCGCACGCTTCGATCTGAAGAAGGCCGAATCGATCAACGGAGACCACATCCGTCGTCTCGAGGCCGACGACTTCGTCGACCGTCTTCTGCCCTATCTCGAGGGCGTCGTCTCCGATCCGATCACCGAGTCGGAGCGTCGAGTGCTCGGCGAGGCGGCTCCGCTCGTCCAAGAGCGCATGACTCTTCTCGGAGAGGCCCGTGGCATGCTGTCGTTCCTCTTCACGAGCGACGACGAACTCGTCTACGAAGAGGACGCGATCGCCTCGTTGCCGGAGGGGCACGTCCAGGTGCTGCGCGCCTCCTCGGAGGCTCTGCAGGGGCTGACGTCGTGGAATCACGCCGACATCCAAGAGGCGCTCAAGGGGGCGCTCGTCGACGGGCTCGGACTCAAGCCTCGCGTGGCCTTCGGTCCGCTGCGCGTCGCGCTGTCCGGTCGACGGGTGAGTCCTCCCCTGTTCGAGTCGATGGAGATCCTGGGTCGCGAGTCGACGATGGCCCGTCTCGAGAGGCTCGCAGCACGCTCATGAGCATGGAGTACGAAGTCGCGGTGATCGGGGGCGGGCCGGCCGGGCTCAGCACGGCCCTCAATCTCGCCCGCGCCCGCCGTCGCGTGCTGCTCATCGACGGCAACCGGCCACGCAACTCCGCGACGCTGCTGTCTCACGGGTACCTCACTCGCGACGGCATCTCGCCGCTCGAGCTGCGCAAGCTCGGCCGCGACGAGTTCCTGCGCTACGAGGGTGCCGAGCATCGGATGACGATGGCCACGTCGGTGGCGGTCATCGACGGCGGCTTCGAGATCGACTGCGACTTCCGTGGGCGCACCAGCAGCGCGACCGCAGGGGTCGTGGTCGTCGCAACGGGGCTGCACGAGACCCTGCCCGAGATCGACGGCCTGAAGGCGTTCTACGGCACGTTCATCCACAGCTGCATCGAGTGCGACGGGTACGACAAGCGTGATCAGCCTCTGGCTGTGATCGGCGAGCACCCCGACCTCGCCGAACGGGCGCATCTGCTGCTGCAGTGGTCGGCTGACCTGGTCGTCTTCACCAACGGGGCTGACGTCGTCACGCCGAGCGAAGAGGCCGATCTCGGGTCACGCGGGGTGACCGTGGAACGCCGCCGTGTGGCGTCGATCGATGCGGACCGCGACGGGATGCGCGCCGTCGTGCTCGACGACGGCGCCCGGATCGAACGCTCCGGTGGCTTCGTGCGTCCCGCCTGGTCGGGTGCACTCGAGTACGTCGCCACCACCGGAGCGATGCTCGACTCGGACGGTCTGCTCGTCGTCGACGCGCACGGCCGCACGACGGTCGACGGCCTCTACGCCGCGGGGGAGTCGACGGCGCCGGGGCCGCAGCAGCTGATCGTGGCAGCGGGCTCGGGAGCGTCGGTCGCGGCCGTCGTCAACCGCGATCTGATCGGTGTCGCACGTGGCCTCGGTGATGCTGTACAGTAGGTTCTCGGTTCGAGTTTGAGCCGAGTGATGTAGCACTGACGTGTGTCATCATTGGGGTATGGTGTAATTGGCAACACGACTGATTCTGGTTCAGTTGTTCTTGGTTCGAGTCCAGGTACCCCAGCATCGAGAAAGGCCCCGACCTGTTGGTCGGGGCCTTTCTGCGTCCCCCGCCGACCCAGGAGGCCCGGGTCAGGGTGGTCGGTTGTGGCCCCTCCGGCGGCGGGGAGGGTCGTCTTCTGACCAGCGTGGAGTACTCGTCCGGGGGCACGGGGCAGGGTGGTCGGTTGTGGCCCTTCGTACGGCTGGGTAGGGCGTCTTCTGACCAGCGTGGGGCATTGCCGGCCCGATGGGCCCGGCGCAGACGAAGGACGCCCCCGCCGGGATGGCGAGGGCGTCCGTGGTGCTGCGTGGTTGCTACTGCGGGATGGTCGCTCCGAAGCGCGCGGGGAGCGTCGCGCGGTGGGTGCGTCGCAGCTCGTCGAGCGAGACCGTGAAGACATCCTGGATCTCGAGCGACTCCGACGCGCCGTCGGTGACTCCGATGCGGGCCACCGGGTAGCCGCGACCTTCGCAGAGGCCACGGAACCGCACGTCGTCCTCACGGGGCACCGACACGATCACTCGGCCGGTCGACTCGCTGAAGAGCGCCGTGGCCGCGTCGATGCCGTCGCGCTCGAGCAGTTCGCCGAGCCAGACCCGCGCACCGACGCCGAACCGCAGGACCGACTCCGCCAGGGCCTGCGCGAGGCCGCCGTCGCTGAGGTCGTGCGCCGCCGCGAGGAGTGACTGATCGGCACCGGCGGCCAGCAGCTGGGCCAGCTGCCGCTCGGCGTCGAGGTCGACCGCGGGCGGACGGCCGCCGAGGTGGTCGTGGATCACGCCGGCCCATGCCGAGCCGTCGAGCTCGAGCGCCGTGGTGCCGAGCAGGTAGATGTTGTCGCCTTCGTCCTGCCAGCCGGACGGGACGCGCTTCGCGACATCCTGGATGACGCCGAGCACGCCCACGACCGGCGTGGGGTGGATCGGGACGGTGCCGGTCTGGTTGTAGAACGAGACGTTGCCACCGGTGACGGGTATCTCGAGTTCGAGGCACCCGTCGGCGAGGCCCTCGACGGTCTGCGAGAACTGCCACATGACCTCGGGGTTCTCGGGGCTGCCGAAGTTCAGGCAGTCCGTCACCGCGGCGGGCACCGCACCCGTCACGGCGACGTTGCGGTACGCCTCGGCGAGGGCCAGACGGGCGCCCTGCTTCGGATCGAGCTGGCAGTACCGGCCGTTGGCGTCGGTGGCGATGGCGAAGCCGAGGCCGCTCTCTTCGTCGACGCGGATCATGCCGCCGTCGTCGGGGAAGCTCAGAGCGGTGTTGCCGAGCACGTAGGTGTCGTACTGGTTGGTGACCCAGCTCTTGTCCGACAGGTTCGCCGAGCCGAGCAGTTCGAGGAACTGCTCGCGCAGCACGCTGTTGCCCGTGGGGCGGGGGAGCGCCGAGGCGGAGTCCGCCTGCAGGGCGTCGATCCAGGTCGGGTACGCGACGGGTCGCTCGTAGACCGGGCCGTCGACCGCGACGGTGCGCGGCTCGACGTTGACGATCTCCTCGCCGTGCCAGTCGATCACCAGCCGGCCGGTGTCGGTGACCTCGCCGAGGACGCTCGTCTCGACGTCCCACTTGGCCGTGACGGCGAGGAAGGCCTCGAGCTTCGACGGCTCGACGACGGCCATCATGCGCTCCTGGCTCTCGCTCATCAGGATCTCCTCGGCGGTGAGCGACGGGTCGCGCAGCAGCACCTTGTCGAGCTCGATGAACATGCCGCCGTCGCCGTTGGATGCGAGCTCTGACGTGGCGCAGCTGATGCCGGCGGCGCCGAGGTCTTGAATGCCCTCGACCAGCTCGTCGCGGAACAGCTCGAGGCAGCACTCGATGAGCACCTTCTCGGCGAAGGGGTCGCCCACCTGCACGGCCGGCCGCTTGGTCGGGCCACCCGACGAGAACGTGTCGGAGGCGAGGATGGAGGCGCCGCCGATCCCGTCGCCGCCCGTGCGAGCACCGAAGAGCACGACCTTGTTGCCCACTCCGCGGGCGTTCGCCAGGTGCAGGTCCTCATGACGCAGGACGCCGACCGCGAGGGCGTTGACGAGGGGGTTGCCCTGGTAGACGGCGTCGAAGTAGGTCTCGCCGCCGATGTTGGGCAGACCGAGGCAGTTCGCGTAGAAGCTGATGCCGCCCACGACGCCATCGACGACGCGCGCCGTGTCGGGCGCGTCGATGGCACCGAAGCGGAGCTGGTCCATCACGGCGACCGGGCGGGCCCCCATGGAGATGATGTCGCGGACGATGCCGCCGACGCCGGTGGCGGCACCCTGGAAGGGCTCGATGTAGCTGGGGTGATTGTGGGACTCGACCTTGAAGGTCACGGCCCAACCGCCTCCTACGTCGACGACGCCGGCGTTCTCGCCCATGCCGACCATGAGGTCCTTCTTCATGGCGGGCGTGACCTTCTGGCCGAACTGCCGGAGGTAGATCTTGCTCGACTTGTACGAGCAGTGCTCGCTCCACATCACCGAGTACATGGCGAGCTCGCCGCTCGTGGGGCGGCGGCCGAGGATCTCGCGGATCGACGCGTACTCGTCGGCCTTGAGGCCGAGGGCGCCGTAGGGCTGTTCTCTGTCGGGGGTCGCCGCGGCGTTCGCCACGGTGTCGGGCACGTGGCCCTCGGGGCGCACGTCGATCTGCTCCGCCGTGTTCTTGCTGTCGATGCTCATCTGGCGAGGGCCCTCTCGATGACGGACGTGAAGAAGGTGAGACCGTCGATGCCGCTCGACATCGCGTCGGGCATGTCGGGCCCGAACCCCGGCTCGGTCGCGTGCTCGGGGTGGGGCATCAGGCCGACCACGTTGCCGCGCGCGTTGGTGACGCCCGCGATGTCGTCCATCGACCCGTTGGGGTTGACCTCGAGGTAGCGGAAGGCGACCTGCCCCTCGCCCTCGATGCGCTTGATGGTCTCGGCGTCGGCGATGAACCGACCGTCGGCGTTCTTCAGGGGGATCGTGATCTCCTGCCCCTCGGTGAAGCCGTTCGTCCAGTCGGTGCGGGCGTTCTCGACACGGAGGCGCTGGTCGCGGCGGATGAACTGCTGGTGCGCGTTGCGGGTGTGCGCGCCGGGGATGAGCCGCGCCTCCGCCAGCATCTGGAAGCCGTTGCAGATGCCGAGCACGGGCACGCCCTTGTTCGCCGCGTCGACGACCTCGGTCATGATGGGCGAGAACGAGGCGATGGCGCCCGCCCGCAGGTAGTCGCCGTAGCTGAAGCCGCCGGGGAGGATGATCGCGTCGACCCCCTGGAGGTCGTGGTCGCCGTGCCAGAGGGCGACGGGTTCGCCGCCGGCGAGGCGGACCGCGCGCTGCGCGTCGCGGTCGTCCAGGGAGCCGGGGAAGGTGACGACGCCGACGCGCATCAGACGGCGTCGGGGGCGTCGGCGGAGTCGACGACGGTGATCGACACGACGTCTTCGATGACGGAGTTCGAGAACATGTCGTCGGCCAGGCGGCGCACGTCGGCGAGCACGCCGTCGGTCACCTCGCCCTCGACGGTGACCTCGAAGCGCTTGCCGATGCGGACATCGGTCAGCTGCTTCTGTCCGAGACGGGCCAGGGCGCCGGCGACGGCCTTGCCCTGGGGGTCGAGCAGTTCAGCCTTGGGCATGACCTCGACGACGATTGTGGGCACGTTTTACTCCTGCGGAGACGTCAGCGGGTGGACGCGACGAGTCTACGGCAGCAGGAGGCGCGGACCGGTGGCGACCAGCGCCTCCTGGGGACGGCGGCGAGACCGGAGAGGGGCCGTCGCGATGCGCGATGCTCAGCGGACTGCGAGTCGGCTCCCAGCGTCGTCATCGGTTCGCATCGCAGGATGATCTCAGCGGTGAGGAACAAGACCTCGTGATCGGGTCTCCTGCCGCCCACACCGGTCGAGGGCTCCTGATCCGCCCGACACCGTAGGACGCCCGGTCGAATCCCCCCATCGACCGGGCGTCACCCCTCTCCCCGGGCTGTGATGACGCTCCGAGTGATGCTCATCTGTTTTTGAACAGATCAAAAGAGTGCTTTACTGGAAGCCATGACGACGATCGCCGACGATGCCACCCGAGACGCCCTCCGCGGCGCCGGTCTGCGCGTCACCGAGCCCCGCCTCGCGGTGCTCGCGGCACTCGAGGGGCGCGCCCACGCTCCTGCCGACGCTCTGTTCGCAGCGGTGGCGCCGCGCCTCCCCGGCACCTCGCTCCAGGCCGTCTACGGCGTCCTCAACGCGTTGACCGGCGTGGGGCTCGTCCGCCGCATCGAACCCGCCGGCTCGCCGGCGCTGTACGAGCTGCGCACCGGAGACAACCACCACCACGTGGTCTGCAGCACCTGCGGCGACATCGCCGACGTCGACTGCGTCGTCGGGCACGCACCGTGCCTCTCGCCGTCGAACGACGCCGGGTTCTTCGTCCAGACGGCCGAGGTCACGTTCTGGGGCATCTGCCCCGAATGCCGCGCCGCCGAGCTCGACCAGCCGCTCGAGGTCGACCCCGTCCTGACCGACTGACCCGCACCTCCCGGGCCCCCACGACATTCCGATCTGAACGACACCGAAAGACAGGATGAGAAGATGACCGACGAGAAACGCGTCACCACCACCAACTCAGGCGCACCCGTCGCGAGCGACGAGCACTCGCAGAGCGTCGGCGCCGACGGCGCGATCGCGCTGCACGACCACTACCTGGTCGAGAAGCTCGCCCAGTTCAACCGCGAGCGAGTCCCCGAGCGCGTCGTGCACGCCAAGGGCGGCGGAGCTTTCGGCACGTTCACGACCACCGGCGACGTCTCGAAGTACACGCGCGCCGCGCTGTTCCAGCCCGGCGTCGAGACCGAGATGCTCGCGCGCTTCTCGACCGTCGCCGGCGAGCAGGGCAGCCCCGACACCTGGCGCGACCCCCGCGGGTTCTCGTTGAAGTTCTACACGACCGAGGGCAACTACGACCTCGTCGGCAACAACACCCCCGTGTTCTTCATCCGCGACGGCATCAAGTTCCCCGACTTCATCCGTTCGCAGAAGCGGCTGCCCGGCACGCACCTGCGCGACCACGACATGCAGTGGGACTTCTGGACCCTCTCGCCCGAGTCGGCTCACCAGGTGACCTGGCTGATGGGCGACCGGGGCCTGCCCGCCTCGTGGCGCAACATGGACGGCTTCGGGTCGCACACCTACCAGTGGATCAACGCCGAGGGCGAGCGATTCTGGGTCAAGTACCACTTCAAGAGCGACCAGGGCATCAAGATCCTCGAGCAGGCCGACGCCGACCGCATCGCGGGCGAAGACGCCGACTTCCACATCCGCGATCTCTCGGCCGCGATCGAGCGCGAGGAGTTCCCGACCTGGACCCTCTCCGTGCAGGTCATGCCCTACGAAGACGCGGCGACCTACCGCTTCAACCCGTTCGACCTCACCAAGGTCTGGCCGCACGCCGACTACCCGCTGATCGAGGTCGGCTCGATGGAGCTCAACCGCAACCCCGAGAACTACTTCGCGCAGATCGAGCAGGCGGCGTTCGCCCCCTCGAACTTCGTGCCCGGGATCGCCGCCAGCCCCGACAAGATGCTGCTCGCCCGCATCTTCAGCTACGCCGACGCGCACCGCTACCGTGTGGGCACCAACCACGCGCAGCTGCCGGTCAACGCGCCGAAGTCGCCCGTGCACTCGTACTCGAAAGACGGTGCGGCGCGGTTCGACTTCCAGAAGGCCGAGGTGCCCGTCTACGCACCGAACTCGCTGGGCGGCGCGCACGCCGACCCGCAGGTCGCCGGTGACACGGGCGGCTGGGAGAGCGACGGCGAGCTGCAGCGCTCGGCCGCGACGCTCCACGCCGAGGACGACGACTTCGGGCAGGCCGGCACGCTGGTGCGCGAGGTCATGGACGACGAGCAGCGCGACCGTCTGGTCGCCAACATCGTCGGTCACGTCTCGAAGGTGACCCGCCCCGAGCTGCGCGAGCGCGTCTACGAGTACTGGGCGAACGTCGACCCGACACTCGGTCTCCGCGTCCGCAAGGGCGTCGAGCCGGAGGCCCCCGGTTCGAACGAGGACCCGGCGACGGTCGGCGTCAGCGTCTGATCGATCGGTCTGGTGCCTGAAGGAGGCGCGGTTCCTGTTCTGCAGGAGCCGCGCCTCCTTCCGTCTGCCGGGTCGACGGGTCACGACGCGCCGTGGGGCTCGCGACCCCGTGGCACGTCGTGACTCGAAACCGGGTCAGACCATCTGCCCGTTCCAGTGCAGGTCGCCCTCGGGCCACTCCGCCAGGGTCGAGGTGCCCTCGCGGGCGAGCCAGCCCTCCTGCTGCGTGACGAGCACGCCCGCGCCGTCGGCGCTGAACGCCGTGTAGTGACCGGTGATCGGTTCGCCGGCGTGCTCGAGCGGGCGCCACCCGGCCGAGCGGTAGAAGCCCTGGACTCCCTCGCCCGACTCGAGCACGCCGAAGCGGACGCGCAGATCGGTCAGCACGCCGTCGACGTGCCGCAGGAGCTCGGCGCCGAGCCCCGTGTTCTGCACCTCGGGGGAGACGGCGACCATGCCCACGGCGGCGACGAGCAGGTCGGTCGTGCCGACGGTGACGAACTGGCGGCGGACTCCGGCATGCGCCACGACCACGTCGCCGAGCCGTGCGACGACACGGCGCTCGGGTTGCATGCCCGCCCAGCTGCGGGCTCCGAGGTACCAGTGGTCGTAGCTCGGGAACGCCCGGGCGAGCAGCGACGCGATGGCCTCGTGATCGTCGAGCGTGAGGTCCCCCTCGGCGACGGTGCTGAAGATCGGGGCTGGTGCTGCGGCGTCGGACATGACGTCGACGCTAGCGCGCCCCGCCTCGTGCCGGCGGGGTGCTGGCGGCGGGGGCGGGCGGTCGTGGGTCGCGTCGGTCGGCGTGCCCTGCGTCAGCGGGTGCGGGTCGTGACTTCGATGCGGTTCGACCAGGGGTCGTCGAAGCCGAGCACCCGTCCGTCGTCGCGGGTGGCCACGCCGAAGTGGCCGAGGCGCTCGCCGAGTGCGCCGAGATCGTCGCCGCCCGGCACCTCGATCCGCACGAGTCCCAGCCCGAGGGCGAGCTGCCGGCGCCCGGCGCCCGCGCTGTTCCACGTGTTCATCGCCATGTGGTGGTGGTAGCCGCCGGCGCTGACGAACAGGGCCTGCGGTCCGAATCGCGTCGTCGTCTCGAAGCCGAGCTGCTCGACGTAGAACCGGTGGGCCGAATCGACGTCGCCCACGCTGAGGTGCACGTGTCCGACGGAGGCGGGGCGGAGGGCGGTGCCGGCCAGCGCCTCCTCGGTGACGTTCTGCTGCAGGAACCCGTTCGGATCGAGCGCGAGCGTCGCCATGTCGATCTGCCCGTGCGTCCACGACCACTCGGTGCGGGCTCGGTCCCAGTAGAGCTCGATGCCGTTGCCCTCGGGGTCGGTGAAGTAGAACGCCTTGCTGACGAGGTGGTCGGCGCTGCCGGTGAACGACTGCGGGTGGCGGCTCGCGACCGAGTAGACCGCTGCGGCCAGATCGGCCTCCGTCTCGAACAGGATCGCCGTGTGGAACAGTCCGGCCTCGCGCGGACCGGCGTGCCGCAACTCGGGCGCGTGCTCGAGGATCACGATCGGCGTCGCACCGCGCCCCAGCGTCACCCGGCCTGCCGCCGGCTCGCTCGCCAGCACCTGCAGCGTGACCGAGTCGCGGTAGTACGCGGTCATCGCGTCGAGATCGGCGACGCGGAGGGTGACCGCACCCATGCCCGTGTCGGCTGCGAGCAGATCGGCGGAGGAGGCGCGGGGTGCGTCGGGAGCGGCGGGTGCGTCGGTCATGGGGTCCTCTGAACGATCGATGTCGATGGGACGTCACAGGTCGGTGACGTGTCATCGACCTAACCGGTCGGCGGTGGGAGGCATTCCCGACGCGCGACGGGGCTGGGCCGGAGGCGGAGTCGACGCGTCAGGCGGTGAGGCGCTCGATGAGCTCGCGGTAGCGGAGGGCGGTCTGCTCGACCACGTCGGCGGGGAGCTCGGGCGGGGTGCCCGTGCCGTCCCAGTTGGTCGACAGCCAGTTGCGGACGATCTGCTTGTCGAAGCTCGCGGTGCGATCGCCCGAGGCGTAGACCTCGGCGTCCCAGTAGCGACTGCTGTCGCTCGTCAGCACCTCGTCGCCGAGGGTGATCTCGCCGGTATCGCGATCGGCCCCGAACTCGAACTTCGTGTCGGCGAGGATCACCCCACGAGCCTCGGCCACCGCGGAGGCACGGCGGAAGACGTCGAGCGAGAGGTCGCGGAGGGCCTCCGCCGTCTCGGCCCCGACCAGCTCGACGGTGCGCTCGAAGCTGATGTTCTCGTCGTGATCGCCCAGCTGCGCCTTGAACGCCGGCGTGTAGATCGGCTCGGGCAGTCGATCGCCGCTCGCGAGGCCCTCGGGCAGCGGCACGCCGCAGACGGTGCCGTGCGCCTGGTACTCGACCCAGCCGCTGCCGACGAGGTAGCCGCGCACGACGCACTCGACGGGGAACATGTCGAGCGGTTTCACGAGCATGGCGCGGTCGCGGACGGCGCCGGGCAGCGACACCGTCGCTCGCGTCGGGTCGACCAGGTGGTTCGGCACCGTCTCGAGCTGGTCGAACCACCACAGGCTGAGCTGCGTCAGGAGGGCGCCCTTGCCCGGGATGCCGGGCTCGAGCACCTGGTCAAACGCGCTGACCCGGTCGCTGGCGACGACGAGCACGTACTCGGTGTCGTCGAGCGATGCGGCGCCGTCCGTGGCGGGGACGTACAGGTCGCGGACCTTGCCCGAGTAGACGGGCGCCCATCCGTCGAGGGCGGGGGGCGCGCCGAGGGTGCTCATCGGGTGACCCGTTCGGCGATGTCGCGGCGGTACTGGCCGCCCTCGAGCCCGATGCGCGACAGGGCGTCGTAGGCGCGGCCTCGTGCCTCGCCGAAGTCGGCCCCTTCGGCGACGACGCTGAGCACGCGGCCGCCGGTCGCGATGAGGCGGTCGTCGAGCCGGGCCGTGGCGGCGTGCGCGATGTGGACTCCTGCGACGGCCGTGGCGTCGTCGAGCCCGGTGAGCGGACGACCGCTGACCGCAGCCTCGGGGTAGCCCTCGCTGGCGAGGACGACCGTGACGGCGGAGGTGGGCGCGAACCGAGGCGATTCGTGGTTGCCCAGCGAGCCGGTCGACGCCGCGAGCAGCAGACCGCTGAGGGGGGTGATGAGCCGGGGCAGCACGACCTGCGTCTCGGGGTCGCCGAACCGGGCGTTGAACTCGATGACGCGCACACCCTGCTCGGTGAGGATCAGCCCGGCGTAGAGCAGGCCGATGAACGGCGTCGACTCGCTCTCGAGCTGACGGACCGTCGGTGTGGCGATCGTGTCGAGCACCTCGTCGACGAAGTCCTTCTCGCTGCCGAACCGGTCGGCCAGCCACGGCAGGGGCGAGTACGCGCCCATGCCGCCCGTGTTGGGCCCGTCGTCGCCGTCGAGCAGTCGTTTGTAGTCTTGCGCCGGGCTGAGCGGCACGACGGTGTGACCGTCGCTGAGGAAGAACAACGAGACCTCGGGGCCGTCGAGGTGCTCTTCGACGAGCACCGGCCCGTGCTGCAGCCAATAGGTGGTGTGCTCGACCGCGGCGTCGCGGCTCTCGGTGACGAGCACGCCCTTGCCCGCCGCGAGTCCGTCGGCCTTGACGACGTACGGAGCGCCGAAGTCGTCGAGCACCGCGATGGCCTCGTCGAGGGTGCCGACGCGCGTCGCGCGACCGGTCGGCACGCCGGCCTCCTGCATGATGCGCTTGGCGAAGGTCTTGCTGCCCTCGAGCGCGGCGGCCTTCTTGCCGGGCCCGAAGACGGGGATGCCGCGAGTCCGCAGCGCGTCGGCCACACCGGCGACCAAGGGGGCCTCGGGGCCGATGACGACCAGCTCGACGTCGTTCTCGAGCGCGTACTCGGCGACGACCGAGCCGTTCGACGGGTCGAGGTGCACGACCTCGACCTGCGCCGCGATGCCGGCGTTGCCGGGGGCCGCGACGATCTCGTGGCCCGCGTCTTCGCGCAGCAGGGCGGTGATGATGGCGTGCTCACGAGCACCGGAACCGAGGACGAGGATTCGCACGGGGCAAGCCTACCGACGAGCGCCGACAGGCGGGTGGGGCGCTGTGGACGGGCCCGGCGGTCGGGGCCGGGCGTACGGTGGCCCGATGGCCAAGGCGCGGATCGACGACGGGGCGGGGGCGGCTGCCGTCCGGGAGGCGTCGGCGGCGCTCGACGGCGGCGGGACGGCACCCCGGATGGTGACGGCCACCGCCGTCCGCTGGTTGCTGCAGGTGATGGCCGACGCCGAGCCGGGGGCCACCGTGGAGGTGCGGGTCCCCCCGTTCGGAGCCGTCCAGTTCCGTGAGGGGTTGAGTCACACCCGGGGTACACCGCCGAACGTCGTCGAGACCGACGCGGACACCTTCATCCGCCTCGCGACCGGTCGTCTGACCTGGCCCGAGGCGGTCGCCGGTGCGCTGGTCTCCGCGTCGGGCAGTCGAGCGGATCTCACCGGGTACGTGCCCGTGCGGCTGCCGGGGCTGCGTTCGGAGTGAGCCGGGGCGGGCGTGGTCGGCGAGGGGCTGCGCTTCCGACACCGCGCCTCCGGAGCAGGGTCCGGCGTGTGGCGTCGTGTGGTTCGACACCGAGAATGCTGAACGGCGGCGCGGCGTCCGTCTGGGAGACTTGGCGGGTGACCAACGCTCCCGACCACTCGCAGCAGCCCGACGTCCCCGCCGAGCCCGCCGGGTCGACCGAGCCCACCGGGTCGACCGAGCCTGCCGAGCCCGTCGAGGTCGCGACGCATGACGAGGTCACGGTGCGCCGGGCGCCCAAGTACCCGGTCTTCCTGATCATGGGTGCGCTCGCCGGGGTCATCGTGTCGCTGATCGTGACCTCGCTCTTCCCGTTCCAGGAGGGGGAGGGCGTCGCGTCGACCTACGGCTACTTCTCGCTCTGGGGGCTGACCTTCGGCGGGGCGATCGGCTCGCTCGTGGCGATCATCGTCGACCGCGTGTCGGTCCGTCGGGCGAAGTCGGTCACCGCCGAGCGCAGCCGGGTCGACGCTCCGGACGAGGCCGTCGAGGGCGACATCGAGTCCTGACCCGCCCCGGTCGGACGGGTTCGGCACGCCGCGGTGCAGTGGCCCGGTCGCGATCTGCACGGCACGAACCGGTCGCGATCTGCACAGGGTGCGCCGGTCGCGATTTGCACAGGCGGGCGGGAGGCGCGGGTCAGCCCACCACGCGCAGCCCGCCCCGCGCTACCCGCCGCTCGCGCGGCGCAGGCTGCTGAGCAGCTCGGGCCCTCGGGCGTCGAGCGACCTGCCCCCGCGGTCGATGCCGACGAACAGCAGCGCCGTGCCGAGCCCGACCCCGACCACGAGCGTCAACCAGCCGAGCAGCGCGCTGCCGGTGACGAGCGCCGCGATGGCGAGTGCGATCTCGGGGATGGCGAAGGCGAACGCGATGATCCACACGAGGTAGGTGATGAGCGCCGTCGTCAGCGTCGAGCCCTGCGGCGACTTGAACGGGCTCTCGCCGGCTGCGGGCACCGGCATCAGGAACCTCGTCGACGCGACGCTCGAGACCCCGTACCCGGTCAGCATCACGCCGAGCCCCAGGCCGAGCATCACCGGCACGAGGTCGAGCCGACCCACCACGGCGAGCGGCACGACGGTCGCGATCAGCACCATCGGCACCGAGAAGAGCGACAGCGTCAGCACGCGCCCGGCCCGGTCCGCCCGACCCGAGAGGCCCGTCGACAGGTGCGCGGCGAACGCCGTGCCGTCGTACGAGATCTCGGCGCTGAGGGTGATCATCAGCAGGGCGCCGATGGCCGGCCCCGTCGCGAGCAGCAGCCAGTCGCTGCCGGTGGTGACCGAGATGAAGATCGCCAGCACGGGGATGAGCGGTACGACGATCAGCGACCCGCCGTATCGGGGGTCGCGCATCCAGTAGACGGCCGCGCGAGCGGCGACGGCGCCGGTGGGAGTGGCCGGGAACCAGCGGAAGGGCCCGAGACCCTTCGCGGTCGAACCCGAGTCCGACGCCGGAGGGGCGATGAGGGCCGCGGCCAACCCGCGCCTCCAGAGCAGGAGGAGCACGGCCAGCGTCGCGAGGGCGATCCCGACCTTGGCGAGGGCCTCGAGACCGCGCCCCGCGGCGAGGTCGCCCGGGATCGACCACGCCGCCCCGAGCGGTGTGAACGACAAGGTTCGCGCGATCTCGGGCAGGTCGTCGCCGACGGTGGCGAGCCCGGTGCCGGCGAGGGCGATGATCGGCCCGGCGAGGATCAGCGGGATGAAGACCAGCACGCTCATCAGCTCGCGGTAGCGACGCTTCGACCCCAGCGACGACGTCAGCGACTCGACGGTGCGCGACGCGGCGATGCAGGTCAGCACGCCGATCACGGCGCAGAACGGCGCAGCGATCAGGGCCACCGGGTCGCGCAGCCAGCTGAGGGCGGTCGCGACACCGGCTATGGCGGTCACGAGACCCGGCACACCCAGCACGCCGCAGATCAGCAGAGCGACGAGCAGACGATCGGCCGGGATCGGGAACGCGCGCAGCTTCTCGACGCTGAGGGTCTGATCGAGACCGCGCAGCACGAGCGGCACGATCACCCAGCCGAGCACGAGCACCGATCCGCCGAGCACCGCGGTCGTCCACGCGACGCCCTCGGGCGCGAACGACAGGGCGATGAGCCCGGCCACGACCACGCCGAGGATGCCCAGGCCGTACAGGAGACCGATGATGGCGGCCACCATCTGCCAGGTGCTGCGCTTGAAGCCGTTCAGCATCACCCGCCAGCGGAGCCTCAGGAGGTGCGCAACCACGACGGCCCCTCGTTGTGGCGACGTCCGCCGACGAGCTCGACGAAACGGTCTTCGAGCGTCGAACCGCCCCGCACCTCGTCGATCGTGCCCTCGGCCAGCACGCGGCCGTTCGCGACGACGGCGACGTGATCGCACATGCGCTGCACGAGGTCCATCGAGTGGCTCGACACGATCACCGTGCCGCCGCCCTCGACGTAGCCCTGCAGGATGTCGCGGATGTTGGCGGCCGAGATCGGGTCGACCGACTCGAACGGCTCGTCGAGCACGAGGAGGCGCGGTGCGTGCACCAGTGCGCAGGCCAACGCCACCTTCTTGGTCATGCCCGCGGAGTAGTCGACGACGAGCGTGCCCCCGGCGCCGCGGAGGTCGAGCAGGTCGAGCAGATCGCCGACGCGCTGAGCGGTCGTCTCGCGATCCATCCCGTTGAGCAGGCCGTGGTACGTGACGAGCTGCTCGCCGGTGAGGCGGTCGAACAGCTTGACGCCGTCGCTCAGCACGCCGACCAGCGCCTTGGCGTGCGTCGGGTCGCTCCACACGTCGTGCCCGAGCACCTCGATGGTGCCGGCGTCGGGTCGCAGCAGACCGGTCGCCATCGACAGCGTCGTGGTCTTGCCGGCGCCGTTCGGCCCGACGAGCCCGTAGAACGAGCCCCTCGGCACGGTCAGGTCGATGCCGTCGACCGCGACCTTCTGGCCGAAGGCCTTGCGGAGTCCGCTGATCTGCAGCGCGACCCCGCCCTGCGGAGCCCGATCGCCGGGCGAGACCGACGCGGCGGGCGCAGCCGACGACGTGGGCACGGCCGCCGAGGCGGCGGGCACTGCGGGATCGGGCACGGGAGGAGGCACGGCGTCCGTCATGCGGTCAGCCTAGGGAGACCGACGGGGTCGCGACCACCGCCTCCCGGGGGAGATGCGGGTGAAGACGACCCGCGCCTCCTCGGTGGGGGAGGAGGCGCGGGTCGGTCGATCGGGGACCGGCGACTAGCTGAGCTGGTTGGCCTCGACCCAGGCGAGGTACTCGGGGCTGACCGTGCCGGTGACGTACTCGCCCGTGAAGCAGCTCATCTCGAGCTCGGTGACGTCGCTGCCCTCGATGATGGCCGCCTGCATGTCGGCGACCTCTTGGTAGATGAGGTGGTCGGCGCCGAGCTCGCGGGCGATCTCGGGGATCTTGCGGTCGTGGGCGACGAGCTCGTGACGGGTCGGCATGTTGATGCCGTACACGTGGGGGAACCGCACGGGAGGCGCGGCGGAGGTGAACGTGACCTCGTTCGCCCCGGCGGCGCGCGCCATCTCGACGATCTCTCGGGAGGTGGTGCCGCGCACGATCGAGTCGTCGACGATCAGGATGTTCTTGCCCTTGAACTCGCTCGACATCGCGTTCAGCTTCTGCCGCACGGAGCGCTTGCGCTCGGCCTGCCCCGGCATGATGAACGTGCGGCCGACGTAGCGGTTCTTGTAGAAGCCCTCTCGGTACTCGATGCCGAGCTTCTGCGCGACCTGCATGGCGGCGGGCCGCGACGAGTCGGGGATCGGCATGACGACGTCGATGTCGCCGGTGGGCGCGTAGGTCGCGATCGTGTCGGCCAGGCGGTTGCCGAGTCGGAGGCGCGCGTCGTAGACCGAGATGCCGTTCATGATCGAGTCGGGGCGCGCGAGGTAGACGTACTCGAACGAGCAGGGGATCAGGCGGGGGCTCGCGTGGCACTGCTTCGACACCATCTCGCCGTCGAGCGAGATGAAGATCGCCTCGCCGGGGGCGACGTCGCGGACGATCTCGTAGCCGCCCGACTCGAGCACCAGCGACTCGGAGGCGGTGATCCACTCTTCGCGGACGCCGTCGGCCGCGAGACGACGACCGAGCACCAGCGGGCGGATGCCGAACGGGTCGCGGAAGGCGAGCAGACCGTGCCCGGCGATCATCGCGATCGCGGCGTACGAGCCCTGCACGCGCTCGTGCACCCGCGACACCGCGGCGAAGATCTGATCGGGGTCGAGGTCGCTGCCGTTGACCTGCTCCTGCAGCTCGTGCGCCAGCACGTTGACGAGCAGCTCGGTGTCGCTGTTCGTGTTGAGGTGACGGCGGTCGACGTGGAACAGCTCGCTGGTCAGCTCGCGCGTGTTCGTCAGGTTGCCGTTGTGGATGAGGACGATGCCGTACGGGGCGTTCACGTAGAACGGCTGCGCCTCTTGCTCGTTGCTCGCGGCGCCCTTGGTCGCGTAGCGCACGTGACCGAGCCCCATCGTGCCGAGCAGAGCGCGCATGTCGCGGGTGCGGAAGCCCTCGCGCACCTGCCCCCTGGTCTTGTGGATGTGGAAGATGCCGCGCTCGGCGGTGGCGATGCCGGCGCTGTCCTGGCCGCGGTGCTGCAGCAGGAGGAGCGAATCGTAGACGAGTTGATTTGCTGGCTCGTGCGCGACGAGACCGACGATGCCGCACATGCGGATCTGGCTCCAGACCGTAGAGTTGGGGTTACCGCGTCAGTCTAGAGCGACACCGAATGGATGAACGAATGGCGACCTCCGAAGCCCCCTCGACCAGCGCCTCCTACGCCGCGGCAGGTGTCGACACGGCGGCGGGAGACCGCGCAGTCGAGCTGATGAAGGCCGCCGTGAGCGCCACGCACGGCCCGGGCGTGGTCGGCGGCGTCGGCGGATTCGCCGGCATGTTCGACGTCTCGTTCCTGAAATCGTTCGACCGCCCGCTGCTCGCCACCTCGACCGACGGCGTCGGCACGAAGGTCGCCATCGCGCAGGCCCTCGACAAGCACGACACCATCGGGCAGGACCTCGTGGGCATGGTCGTCGACGACATCGTCGTGGTCGGCGCCCGCCCCATGATCATGACCGACTACATCGCCTGCGGCCGGGTCGTCCCCACCCGCATCGCCGCCATCGTCGAGGGCATCGCCCGCGCCTGCAGCGAGACGGGCACCGCCCTGGTCGGCGGCGAGACGGCCGAGCACCCCGGGCTGCTCGGCCCCGACGACTACGACGTCGCGGGTGCCGCGGTCGGCGCGGTCGAGGCCGATCGCCAGCTCGGCCCGCACCTGGTCGGCGACGGCGACGTCGTGCTCGCCCTCGCCTCGTCGGGGCTGCACTCGAACGGCTTCTCGCTGGTCAGGCACATCCTCGCGTCGCGCGATCTCGGCTACACCGACACCGTCGACGAGCTCTCGGGCACCCTCGGCGAGGCGCTGCTCGAACCGACCCGGCTCTACACGTCGCCCCTGCTGCGGGTGCTCGACGACCCGGCGCTCGCCGGGGCCGTGCACTCGCTCAGTCACGTGACCGGCGGCGGCATCGCGGCGAACCTGGCGCGTGTGCTGCCCCGCGGTTCGTGGACGGACGTCGATCGCGCGACCTGGTCGCCGGCACCGGTGTTCCGCGTGCTGAGCGACCTGGCCGGTTCGACCCTCGAGTCGAGCGAGGGCACCTGGAACCTCGGCATCGGGATGATCGCCGTGGTCTCGGCCTCGCAGGCTGCGGAGGTCTCGGCCGCGCTGGTCGCCGACGGCATCGACACGTGGCGGATCGGCACGGTCTCGACGGCCGTCCGCGACCTGTCGGGCTTCGAGCAGGGAGCGAAGGGCGTCGACGGAGGCGCGGTTCGGCTGGTCGGGGCCTACGCCGGCTGATCCGGCCGGTCGCCGACCGACCCGCCGGTCGCGCTGTTCGCGCTCGGCTGGACGACGAACGCCCGCTCCGCTGATGCGGGGCGGGCGTCGTGCTGTGTCGAGGGAGAGACGCGGCGACCGGGCAGCCTAGGAGGCGCGGCGTGCGGGCAGCCTAGGAGGCGCGGCGTGCGCCGAGCACGCAGAACTCGTTGCCCTCGGGGTCGGCGAGCACGACCCACGACACGTCGGACGTCTGGCCGACGTCGGAGCGGGTGGCCCCGAGCTCGAGCAGGCGGGCGACCTCGGCGTCTTGATCGTCGGGTCGGAAATCGAGGTGCAGGCGGTTCTTGAGGGTCTTGCCCTCGGGAACGCGCACGAAGAGCAGCCCCGGCAGGGAGTCGGGGCTGCTGCGGATCTCGGGTTCGTCGTCGCCGCTCGGCGACACGACGACCCAGCCGAGGGCGTCGGCCCACCAATGGGCGAGCGTCGCCGGCTCGAGGGCGTCGACGACGACCTGCTCCCATTCGAGCGACGGGCGCGCGATCGGACCGCCGGGCGAACCCGTCGTGTCGACGGGTGTCGTGCCGTCGTCCGCCGAGGATCCGTCGATCGTCATGACCAGGCGACCCTAGGCGGTCTTGTTCTGGTCGTGATCGACGTCGTACTCGTCGTCGATGTCGTCGGCCCACTTGTCGACGTATTCGTCGCCGGAGTCGCTCTTGGTAGCCAGCTCTTTTTCGAGTGCACCGTAGTTGGTGTCAGGGCTGAAGTACTTCAGCTCTCTGGCGACCTTGGTGTGCTTGGCTTTTTGACGGCCGCGCCCCATGCGTGACCCCCTCTGAATTCGGCCCGGAAGCGGTGTCGGACGAACCGGGTACAGCCGACTGATGACAGTTGCAAAACTGGACCGATCTTAGCATGTACCCCATGAGTCACCTGTGCCGTCTGGCGCGGGGTCTCGTGCGGGCCGGTCGTGCCGCCGGGAGACCCGTCAGGACCGCCGAGCGGGTGCGGCCTCGTGCGGGGTGACGGTCGCGGCCAGCTCGAAGACGGCCACGACGACGTCCGCTGCGGGCATCAGCTGCGCGCTGGACCGCTCGAAGACCGCATCGGACTGCTTGTACGGGTCGATCACGTCGTCGTCGTCCGGATCGCGGGGGGCTTCGATGGTGCCGCGACGCGAGGCGACGAGTCGGACGAGCTCGCGGAGTCGCCCGGGCACGTCGTCTCGGGGGAGTCTCGCGACGCCCCCGAGGTCGGCCTCGGTGAGACCCTCGGCGAGCCGCGCGAACTCGCGGAGGGTGAAGGTGTGGCGCGACGCCCGCGGATGCATGCTCACGACCGCGCGCCGGTGCTCGCGCGCCATGCCGAACACGAGGTCGGCCTCGGCGATCTGCGACTCGACGAGGTAGCGCGCCCCGTGGTCGTCCGGCTCGGCGCCCCAGGCGCGGGCCTGGGCGATCGCCTGCGCGGGCATGGGATCGCCGTCGCGAGCCATCGTGCCGGCGCTCGACACCGTCAGCCCGGGCAGACCGGCGAGGCGCGCCCGCAGGTACTGCTCGGCCAGCGGCGAGCGGCAGATGTTGCCCGTGCAGACCGTCAGGATCGTGAAGTCGCCGGTGGCATGGTCGAACAGACCCTCGAGGGAGAACGGCGTCGCGGACATGTCGGTCACGATACCCAGGGGCATCCCGCAGAGCCTGAGGGCGGCCGCCGCGCGCCGAAGGCGGCTACTTCCGCTTGCGCGGCGCGGCTCCGGTCGAGTTGCGGGCGGCCGATCGGGCCTTCCGGGCCGCGGAGCCTCCGCCGCGCCTGCTCTTCGCCGAACCGGGAGCGCCCGGGGTCTGCGACGGGGCCGTCTTCGAGGGCTGCGCGTCGAGTCCGCGCTGCACCGCGCCTCCTTCGATCGCGGCTCCGGCACGCCCCGACGGGCCCGCGTCGGCGCCGAGCGAACCACCGCCGGCCGACTCCGACCGACGACCGGCCGGCTCGAGCGGACGGCGCTGCACCGGCGTGGGACGGATCGGCTCGCCGCGGCGGTCCTGCCCGGGGATGGGGCGCGACCTGCGTCCGTAGAGCACCTCCGACGAGTCGAGCAGCCACGGCACCAGCGAGATCGTCACGCCGTGCACGAGCATCAGCCGCTGACGGATGCGACGGCTCTTGTGGTTGTGCAGCAGCGCCTCCCACCAGTGGCCGACGATGTAGATCGGCGTGTAGACGGTCACGACCTCGCTGCCGTGCTCTTCACGGTGCGCCTTGATGTACTTGATCAGCGGCATGCTGATGTCGCGATACGGCGACGGCACGATGCGCAACGGCACCTCGATGTTCTGCTCGGCCCACTGCCGCTGCAGCAGCGCCGTCGCCTCGTCGTCGATGCCGACGTGGATCGCCTCGAGCGACTCGTGCCGCGCCGCGATCGCGTAGTCGAGGGCCTTCAGCACCGGCTTCTGCATCGTGCCGACCAGCACGATCGCGTGATCGCCGTGCGAGCCGAACTGCGTGGTCGCGTCGGGCTCGATCTCGACCAGCACGTCGCGGTAGTAGCGGTTCACCCCGAGCATCAGCGTGAACAGGATCGGCATGATGACGAACACCAGCCAGGCGCCGTGCGTGAACTTCGTCACGGTCACGACGATCAGCACCGAGGCTGTCAGCAGCGCGCCGAACGCGTTGATGCCGCGGGCCCGGTAGACCGCGCCGCGATCGGCGCAGCCCTCGCGCAGCATCCGCGTCCAGTGCACGACCATGCCGGTCTGCCCGAGCGTGAACGACACGAAGACCCCGATGATGTACAGCTGGATCAGCCCGGTGACGCTCGCCTGGTAGACGAGCAGGATGGCGCAGGCGACCAGGGCCAGCACGATCACGCCGTTCGAGTAGATCAGGCGGTCGCCGCGGGTGTTCAGCGCCTTGGGCGCGTACTGGTCGCGGGCGAGGATCGACCCCAGCAGCGGGAACCCGTTGAACGCCGTGTTCGCCGCCAGCAGCAGCACCGCCGCCGTGCAGGCCTGGATGAGATAGAACGGGATTCCGAAGAGCGCGCCGCCGAAGACCGACGCCGCGATCTGCGCGATCAGGCTGCGCTGCGGCGTGCCCTCGCAGTCGACGAAGCCCTGCAGATCGCAGGCGTCTTCGGCGTAGTGCACCTTCGCGATCAACGCCACGGCGACGAGGCCGGCGAACAGCACGATCGCGATGCCGCCCATCAGCACGAGCGTCTTCTGGGCGTTCTGCACCTTCGGTCGACGGAAGGCGGGCACGCCGTTCGCGATCGCCTCGACGCCGGTCAGCGCCGAGCAGCCGCTCGAGAACGCGCGCAGCAGCAGCAGGATGAACGCCGCCTGCGTCAGCTGATCGGCCTGCACCGTGTAGTCGGCGCTCTCGGCCACGGGCGGGTCGCCGAGGGCCGTGCGCACCAGCGCGATGACGATCATCACGAAGACGCTCGACACGAAGAGGTAGGTGGGGATCGCGAACGCCTTGCTCGACTCGCGGACGCCGCGCAGGTTGACCGCCGCCAGCGCGATCACGAAGAAGATCGCCAGCTCGACCCGGATCGGCGCCAGCTCGGGCACCGCCGAGATGATGTTGTCGACACCCGAGGCCACCGAGACGGCCACCGTCATGACGTAGTCGACCAGCAGCGCGGACGCGACGACCAGGCCGGCCTTCTCGCCGAGGTTGCGGTGCGCGACCTCGTAATCACCGCCTCCTGAGGGGTAGGCCTTGATCAGCTGGCGGTACGACGCGACCACGACCAGCAGCAGCACGACCACCGCGACCGCGACCCACGGCGCGAGCGTCAGGAACCCGAGCCCGCCGATCAGCAGGATCATCAGCAGCTCCTGCGGCGCGTAGGCCACGGAGCTGAGCGGGTCGCTCGCGAAGATGGGGAGCGCGAGGTGCTTGGGGAGGAGCTGCCCGTCGAGCTTCTCGGAGGGCAGCGGTTCGCCGATCAGCCACCGCTTCGGCGACCGGGTGTCGTTGGTCACGAGCGGCGACTCTACTCCGTGCCGAGGGCCTGTCAACTACTGCGGCGCCCCGGTTATTCCCCGGTCACGCGCCTGTTCACCGAACCGTCTCGTTCTGTGTGCTGCAGGTGGACAGGGGCGGGGCGGGAGCCGAGGAGGCGCGGGTCAGGTCGCGACGGCTGCAGGCGTCGATCCCGTGGTCGCCGCCACCGCCCGGCGACGCGCGAAGAGCGGCAGGGTGATGGCGACCAGGGGGCCGATCAGCAGAGCCTCGGCGGCCGTGCCGATGCCGACCTGCCCGCCCAGCAGCCAGCCGCCCGCCAGCACGGACACCTCGATGGCGGTGCGGGCCACGCCCACCCGCCAGCCGAACCGCCGGTGGATGCCGAGCATCAGACCGTCGCGCGGCCCGGGCCCGAAGTCGGCGCCGATGTAGAGCCCGCTCGCGACGGCGAGCAGCAGCAGCCCGCCCGCGAAGGTCAGGCCCTGCGCCCACCACACGCTCTGCTGCGGCAGCACGTGCAGCCCGAAGTCGGCGACCGGCCCGATCGACAGGGTGTTGGCGACCGTGCCGAAGCGCGGTCGCTGCTTCAACGGGATCCAGAGCAGCAGCACGACGAGGCTCGTCAGGAACGTCACGAGCCCGAAGCTGAGCCCCGTGTGCTTCGCGAGCCCCTGCGTCAGGACGTCCCACGGTGCGACCCCGATGCCGGCCCGGACCATCAGGGCGATGGCGAAGCCGTAGGCGAACAGGCCGACGGCGAGACGGAGGAGGCGGTGGATCAGGGGCATGACTCCGATCCAATCGTCGAGGTGGCCTGGTGGCAAGAGGCCAATCGACCTAGGGTGGCACCGTGACGAACGTCGACCCCGGTGCCACTGCTGTCTCGTCGCGAGCGCTAAGGGTGCTGCTGGACTCGTGGCGCGCCTCCTCGGCTCCCGGTTATCTGGCGCTCGCCGACCGGATCCGGCTGCTCGTGCTCGACGGACGACTGCCGGTCGGCACCCGCCTGCCGTCGGAACGCGATCTCAGCACCCACCTCGGGGTCAGCCGCACGACGGTCACGGCCGCCTACGCGACGCTGCGCGACGGCGGACACATCGACAGCGTGCGGGGGAGCGGCAGCGTCGTGCGGCTGCCGACCCGCGTCGCTCTGCCCCGACCGGCCTCGACCGAGGGGCTGCTCGACCTGACGAAGGCCGCCCTGCCCGCCGCCGACGGCATCGCCGAGGCGGCCCAGCGCGCGGCCGGACGACTGGGCGCCTACCTCGGCGACTCGGGCTACGACAAGATCGGCCGACCCGTGCTGCGCGAGGCGATCGCCGAACGGTACCGGCGCCGCGGGCTCGAGACGAGCGCCGACCAGATCGTCGTCACCCTCGGCGCGCAGCACGCCATCGCCCTGCTCGCGCGGGTGCTGGTCGGCCGCGGCGACCGCGCCGTCGTCGAGGCGCCCGGGTACCCGCACGCGTTCGAGGCGCTCCGGGTCGCCGGCGCTCGGCTGGTCCCGGTCAGCGTGACCGTCGGCGACGGGTGGGACGAGGCGGCGCTGATGCAGACGCTGCGGCGCACGAGCCCGCCGGTCGCGTACCTCATGCCCGACTTCCACAACCCGACGGGGGCGACCATGCCGGCCGATCAGCGCGCGCGGGTGCTCGACGCGGCGGCGGCGGAGGGGACCGTCGTGATCGTCGACGAGACGATGGCGGAGCTGGCGATCGACGGGGGCGCGGGTTCCGGCGCGGTGACCGATCGGCCGTCGCCGATGGCGGCCTACGGGCCCGCCGTCTCGATCGGGTCGGTGGGGAAGTCGCTCTGGGGCGGGCTGCGGATCGGCTGGATCCGCGCCGACCTCCCCCTCGTCGACCGCCTCGTCCGCGCCCGCTCGGCCGGCGACCTCGGCACGCCCGTGCTCGAGCAGCTGGTCGTCGCCGAGCTGCTCGCCGACCTCGACGGCGTGCTGGAGGCGCGGGCCGCCCACCTGAGACGGGGTCGCGACCGCGTCGTGACCGGCCTCCGCACCGCGTTCCCCTCGTGGGACGTCCCGTCGCCCGCGGGCGGGCTCAGCACCTGGGTGGGGCTCGGCGCCCCCGTCAGCTCGCAGCTGACCCTCGCCGCCCGGCGCGAGGGGCTGCTGCTCGCCGCCGGCCCCGTGTTCGGCGTCGACGGGGCGTTCGAGCGGTTCCTCCGCGTGCCGTTCTCGTACGGCGACGACGAGACCGACCGGGCGCTCACCGCCCTGCGCGCCGCCTGGGACGGCATCGACGGCGTGCAGGGGCCGGCCTCGCCGCTGCTGGCCGAGGTGGTCTGAGGGGGCCGACCCGCGCCTCCTCGGCCGCGCCGTGCCTCCTGGGGCGGGCCGCGCCTCCTCGGCCGTCCATGAGTCACGACTCGCCGCGAGGCCTCCGCAGCTCGCGGCGTGTCGTGACCCACCGTCTCCGCAGGGCCGGTCAGCGGGCGCGCTGCACCCGCTTCTCGTCCCATACCGGCTCGGGTGCCTCGTAGACCTCGCCGTCGCCGCCGAACACGAGGAACCGGTCGAACGAGCGCGCGAACCAGCGGTCGTGGGTGACCGCCATGACGGTGCCCTCGAAACGGTCGAGAGCGCCTTCGAGGGCCTCGGCCGACACGATGTCGAGGTTGTCGGTGGGCTCGTCGAGCAGCAGGAGCGTGGCTCCACTCAGCTCGAGGAGGAGGATCTGCAGCCGCGCCTGCTGCCCGCCGCTCAGCGACTCGAAGACCTGCTCGGCGGACCCGACCAGTCCGTAACGGTCGAGCGCCCGGCTGGCGGCTTCGCGTCCGAGCCCGCGCCGCTCGTCGTCGCCCTCGTGCACGATCTCCAGCAGCGTGCGTCCGAGCATCGCCGGGTGCTCATGTGCTTGGGCGAACCAGCCCGGCACGACCCGCGCACCGAGTGTCGCGCGCCCCGTGTGCGGCACAGGCTCGAGGGCCCCGCCGACCGACGTCACGTGGCCGTCGCGAGGGTCGGGATCGGTGCCGCCCCGCGCCAGCAGTCGCAGGAAGTGCGACTTGCCCGAGCCGTTCGACCCGAGCACGGCGATGCGCTCGCCGAACCACAGCTCGGAGTCGAAGGGGGCCATCAAGCCGGTCAGCTCGAGCCCCTCGCAGACGACGACGCGCTTGCCGGTGCGCGAGCCCGTGAGGCGCATCGTCAAGTCCTGCTCGGGCGGGCGCTCCTGGGGAGGACCGGCCAGCTCGAACTTGTGGAGGCGCGTGAGGGCCGCCTGGTAGCGGGACGCCATGCTGTCCATCGCCGTCGCCTTGACCTTCAGGTTGCGCACCAGGGTCTTCAGCTTCTCGTGCTGTTCGTCCCACCGTCGGCGGAGTTCATCGAGACGCTCCATGCGGTCGGCGCGGGCCTGATGATACGTGCGGAACGAGCCGCCGTGCGTCCATGCGGTGTTGCCGGCGGCGCCGGACTCGATCGTGACGACGCGGTCGGCGACACGGCCGAGCAGTTCGCGGTCGTGGCTGACCAGCAGGACGGTCTTGGGGGTGGCGACCAGGGCCTCCTCGAGCCAGCGCTTGCCGGGTACGTCGAGGTAGTTGTCGGGCTCGTCGAGCAGCAGCACCTGCTCGGGCCCGCGGAGGAGGGCCTCGAGCACCAGCCGCTTCTGCTCACCGCCGCTGAGCGTCGAGACCTCGCGCCAGCGCGCCCGCTCGTAGGGAAGGGCCAGGGAGGCGGTGGTGCAGGTGTCCCACAGGGTCTCGGCCTCATAACCGCCCGCGTCGGCGTAGTCCGCCAGCGCTGTGGCGTAGGCCATCTGCGTCTCGGTGACGTCGTCCTCGAGCAGGGCGAGCTCGGCGGCGTCGAGAGCCAGGGCGGCGGCGCGGACGGCGGTCGGAGCGACCCCGACGAGGAGATCGTGGACGGTGCTCTCGTCGCGGACGTGGCCCACGAACTGGTCCATCACGCCGAGACCCCCGTCGATGCCGATGACGCCGTCGTCCGGCCTCAGCTCACCCCGGATCAGACGCAGGAGCGTCGACTTGCCCACGCCGTTCGCTCCGATGAGCACGGCGTTCTGGCCCTCGCCCACCCGGAACGAGACCTCGTCGAGCAGCGGCCTGCCGTCGGCGAGCGCGTAGGACACGCGGTTGACGTCGATGTAGCCCATGGGGTCGTTCCCTCTTCTGCTCGGGGGTGCTCCCCGATCGGGCAGCCGACCAGGATATCGGTCCCTCCCCGAGAGGGGAAGTCGAGATGTCGTCCACAGGGCATGAGAGAGGGCCGCCAGTTCCCAGAGAGAGTGGTGACAATAGGAGGCGCGGTGGACGTCGTGCACCGCGCCTCCTCCGCTCTCCTCGTCACCACCGGAGTCCCGTGCATCTGCTGTCCGTCTTCAGCCTCCGCAACCGCGCGCTGATCGCCCTCGTCACCATCGTCGTCGCCGTGTTCGGCGGGGTCGCGCTCACGTCGCTCAAGCAGGAGCTGGCGCCCAACGTCCAGTTCCCGCAGATCGCCATCGTCAGCTCGTACCCGGGGGCCACCCCCGAGGTCGTGAACGACGACGTCTCGACCCCCATCGAGCAGGCGGTGCAGATCATCCCGGGTCTCGAGGGCACGACCGCGACCTCGAGCACCTCGACCAGCACCGTGTCGGCCGAGTTCACCTACGGCACCGACCTCGACAACGCCGAGCAGAAGATCCAGTCGGCCGTCAACCGTCTGAGCCTGCCCGACGCCGTCGACACCCAGGTCGTCACCGGCAGCCTCGACGACCTGCCGATCATCCAGATCGCCGTCACCGGGTACGACGACTCCGAGGCGCAGCAGCTCGTCGACCGCCTGTCGGACACGACCGTCCCCGACCTGCAGAAGCTCGACGGCGTCCGCGAGGCCTCCGTCTTCGGCGACGCGGGTCAGCGCGTCACCATCACGCCCGACCGCGACGCGCTCGCCGCAGCAGGCCTCACGACGCAGGCGTTCCAGGACGCGCTCGACGCCAACGGGCAGCTGATCCCCGGCGGCACCATCACCCAGGACGGCCAGACGCTGTCGATCCAGGCCGGGTCGCGACTGACGGGCGCCGACCAGATCGCCGCGCTGCCCCTGCTCGGCGGCAGCTCCGCCGTCACGATCGACGACGTCGCCGACGTGGCGCTCACCTCGGCCCCGGTCACCTCGATCAGCCGGGTGAACGGCGAGCCCGCCCTGACGGTCGCGGTGACGAAGACGCTCGACGCCAACACGGTCGACGTCTCCGAGACGGTCCGCGACGCCATCCCCGCACTCGCCACCGACCTCGGCGACGACGTCGACCTCACCGTCGTCTTCGACCAGGCGCCCTTCATCCAGCAGTCGATCGACGCGCTCGCCGAAGAGGGGCTGCTCGGTCTCGCCTTCGCGGTGATCGTCATCCTGGTGTTCCTGCTGTCGATCCGCTCGACGATCGTCACGGCGATCAGCATCCCGACCAGCGTGCTCATCACGTTCATCGGGCTGCAGGCGTCGGGCTACACGCTGAACATCCTCACGCTCGGCGCCCTGACCATCGCCATCGGGCGCGTGGTCGACGACTCCATCGTCGTCATCGAGAACATCAAGCGGCACCTGACCTCGGGTGCCGACCGCCTCCAGGCCATCACGACCGGCGTGCGCGAGGTCGCCGGCGCCATCACCGCGTCTACCGTGACCACCGTCGTCGTGTTCCTGCCGCTCGCCTTCGTGGGCAACATCACCGGCGAGCTGTTCAGGCCGTTCGCCCTGACGGTCACGATCGCCCTCATCGCGTCGCTGTTCGTCGCGCTGACGATCGTGCCGGTGCTGGCGTACTGGTTCCTCCGGGCGCCGAAGGCGCACAAGCACGCGGGGACCGCCCGGGGTGCCGCGGGCGCCGGGGCCGAGGGCTCCGACGGCGTCGTCCCCGGAGGCGCCGCCGGCGAGGAGCTGACGACCCGCGCCTCCGACCCCACCGCCGGGGCCCCGCTCGACCGACTGCGCCGCGTCTACGTGCCGGTGCTGCGAGGCACGCTGCGTCGCCCCGTCGTCACGATCCTGGTCGCCGTGCTGGTGCTCGGCGGCACGGCCGCCGCGGTGCCGTTCATGAAGACCAACTTCCTGGGGGCGAGCGGGCAGAACACCTTCAGCGTCACGCAGACCCTCGCTCCGGCGACCAGCCTCGACGCGCAGTCCGACGCGGCGACGCAGGTCGAGGAGGCCCTCGAGGGGGTCGAGGGCATCGAGACCGTGCAGCTGACGATCGGCTCGAGCGGCACCTCGATCGCCAGCTTCTTCGGCGGCTCGGGTGACAGCACCGTCACCTACTCGATCACGACCGACGAGAGCGCCGACCAGGACGTCGTCCAGTCGGACGTGCGCGACCGCCTCGACGGGCTCGGCGACGTCGGCGACATCGAGGTGACCGCCTCGAGCGGGTTCGGCACGAGCAACGACATCACCATCGACGTCTCCGCACCCGACCCCGAGACGCTCCAGACGGCGACCGACAGTGTGCTGTCGACCGTGCGCGAACTGCCCGGCACCGCCGAGGCCAGCTCGAACCTCGCCTCGGCGCAGCCCATCATCGGCGTGCAGATCGACCGCGACGAGGCTGCGGCGCTCGGACTGAGCGAGGTCGCTGTCGGCGCGATCGTGTCGCAGGCCGTGCAGCCGCTGCAGGTCGGCTCGATCGAGATCGACAACAGCTCGATCGACGTCTACACCGTCGCCCCGACGCCGCCGGCGAGCCTCGACGAGCTCCGCGCCGTCGAGCTGCCCGGCCCGACCGGCCCCGTGCGACTCGACTCGATCGCCACGATCGACGAGACGACCGGGCCGACCTCGGTCACCACCTCCGACGCCGTCCGCACGGCGACCGTCACCGTCACCCCGTCGGGCGACGACCTCTCGACGGCCAGCACCGAGGTGACCGACGCCCTCGACGGCATCGACCTGCCGACCGGCGCCGACACCGAGATCGGCGGCGTCACGGCCGACCAGGCGAACGCGTTCTCTCAGCTGGGTCTGGCCGTGCTGATCGCCATCCTCATCGTCTACATCGTGATGGTGGCGACCTTCCGCAGCCTGCTGCAGCCGTTCCTCCTGCTGGTGTCGATCCCGTTCGCGGCGACCGGTGCGATCCTGCTGCAGATCGCCTCTGGGATCCCGCTCGGCGTCGCATCGCTGATCGGCGTGCTGATGCTGGTGGGCATCGTGGTCACCAACGCGATCGTGCTGATCGACCTCGTGAACCAGTACCGCACGCGGGGGCTGCGGGTGCGCGAGGCGCTGCTCGAAGGCGCGTCGCGCCGACTGCGACCCATCCTCATGACGGCGACCGCGACGATCTTCGCGCTGCTGCCCATGGCGCTCGGCATCACGGGGCACGGCGGCTTCATCTCGCAGCCGCTCGCCATCGTCGTCATCGGCGGGCTCGTGTCGTCGACCGTGCTGACGCTGGTCGTGCTGCCGGTGCTGTACTTCCTGGTCGAGGGTGCGCGCGAGCGCCGGGCGGAGCGGCGCGCGGGGTAGGTGCAGGTACGCAGGCCCTGCGGCGTAGGCGCAGGCGCCGGTGCAGGCGTAGGCGCTTGCGCTTGCGCTGGGGTGGCGGTTTGGTGTTTGCGGGCGTGTTCGGCGGGGGTGGGCGTGTGGGGGCGCCCGGTGGCGACGGAGTCGCCCGGAGTGGGCCGCGAAGCGCCGTTGCTGTGGTGTGGAGGAGATGCGCTCGGCGGGGGTGGGTGCGT